>JASFHG010000343.1:0-4876 GCA_050123355.1 Planctomycetia bacterium | reverse complement strand
ATGAAGCGACCTTTGGCGTTCTCGAAACGGACGTCCAAAAGCGCGTCATGCCCGGCGTCAGCACGGCCGGCCCCGGTGGTCAATAGTGTGAAGGCGTTTTTCGAGTAGAAAGCGTTAGCAATATACAGAAATCCCCTTTCGCGCCCTCTTGGGCTGCGCTAAGGGGATTTTTTTGTAAGAATGTTTAGCCAACAAACGTCGTTTGTCGCGTTTGACAATCCATGTTTTTGCGGTACCAAGCCAAGGCAGAAAAAGGTTCCTGACACTTTTTCCCCCCTGACACTTTTTTCCCCACCTTTTTCTCACTAAAAATAAAAGGATATTGGAAAAATAAATCATGCGTGTAGAAACCGACCTAGTTACTTGTGCGTGTTGTGGCTACATGTCGATAACGGAGTGCGGGGACGGATGTCCCATATGTTATTGGGAATGTGATTACGGGCAAGAAAGCGAGCCTGATTATCCTTATGGTGCGAACGACAGTATTACTCTTCGTGAGGCACAGCAAAACTATATAAAATTTGGTGTTTGCGAAAAAGAATTATGTGGACAACGAGGCAGAAAACCGAGACCAGGGGAAGTGCGTAACCCTGAATGGCGACCCTTTCCGGCTGAACCGAATCCTGATGAAGATGCCAAGGCTTGGCGGCGACCGATTTATCGTGGCCCCATAAGATGTCTCTGCTGTGGATACGAGACGATTTCACAAGAAGGAGACATTTGTCGCATTTGCCGATGGGAAGATAGCGGTATGTATGCGTCTTTTGATGTGGCTTACGACAGACACGAAGGTACAAACGATGGTCTTTCCTTGTACGAAGGCCAGCAGAATTACCAAAAATTTGGGGCGTTTTCAGAGAAGTATTTGCATCTGAAGACAGAACCTCGCCCAGATGACACACGTGCCTCATGGTGGAAACCGGCTGATCCCCCGTCGGATCCTTCACAGTTCAAGACTTATGCGATTGAATTCTGTCCATGTTGCGGATATCGCGCTTGCCATGCTCAACTCTGTGGAATTTGTGTCTGGCATCGTAACGAAGAACAGGAGCACAATCCGGACATTCCTCCTACGGACAAGGAACTTTTCAATGACGTAACTTTCCGACAGGCACAACAAAATTTTCTGGCTTTTGGCAAGTGTTCAAAAAAATACGTTATTGGTCATCCTGAGTTAAAAAAGGATATTCGCAAATACGCCCCAGGTCCAGACGATGAACGTGACCCCAATTGGAAACCATTGCCACCACTGCCAAAAAATTCTTAATATAAAAAATGACAAAACAGCCTATTGACATATGCTCCACGCTCTGACGCTCACGATCCAACGTCATGAAGCGACCTTTGGCGTTCTCGAAACGGACGTCCAAAAGCGCGTCATGCCCGGACAACGCTAAGCATTCCTGTTTTTCGAGTAGAAAACGTTAGCAATACCCCAAATCCCCTTCAACGTCCCCCGGGTCGTAGTAGGGGATTTTTCTTTGCGCGGTGCATTTTTTGAGGGCGTTTTGGAGATGAGGACCGATTACTCGGACACGGTGGGGGCGGTCTTTCGGAGTCTTCTCAAGCGGAATCCTTGCAGTTGCACCGTGAGTACATAGAGTAACATCCATACACAAAAAACACTGGTTGCAAGGAAAAGGATATTGCCCCAACGATAAGCATTATAAAGCATGCTTATCTGGATCAAGACGCAGGGAAAGAATATGCCCCATGCAAGGCTTTGGATGCCCAATCGATAAGGAAAGCCCAAAATGATCGTTGCGATCAGAAATGTATCGATCGCGAAACAGAATGTCATGTAGAGAAAATCGGATTGGAAGTACCCCAGGCGGACCAATCCTTTGGCGTTGGGGTTCGTAAAGAGGAGTATAAACAATAGGCCTATTGTCGTCAAGCAAAGAAGCGTCGTAATAAACCGGAGACGTTTTTTTTGAGGGCGTTTCGGTGAAGTCATTAAATAGCCGGTTTTGTTGCGTGTTAAGTGAATGCCAAAGAGACGAAGCGTTTGAAACGGTATTGAGGTGGCAATGAACAGCGTTAAATTTACGGCCAAAACACTCGGTATGTGTACATAGGAGCCAAAAAGGATTAGATTTCCATATGGCAGGCAAGTGTAGGCGAGATAGATGCCGAGACAGAAAAGGGTTGCTATGATATTGAATCGCAAAAGAGACCCTCTTCGCCCCGCCATACACCAGATGGCCGCCATGCAGTTGCCGACATAGGGAACAACGATCAGGAAGAAGTCATCGTAGGAGTTGAAAGGGGGATCATGGAGTCCCACGAGCCAAAGCACGAAGATGCCTGTCAGAAAAACGCCAATGGTTTGTAAGGTAAATAGCATGGCGAGTACTTTTGGTAAAGATGCTTTGGAAAATGGTTTTGCTTAGCCTCATTCTTTATTGGGCGTGGATCCTGACAGGAATTCGGAGATTTCGGGATGGCTTTCGAGGATGGTTTGAATCGCTTTTGTTTGAGTTTCGCTGTCCAGGCAGGGAATAGCAGTGATTTCCGGTATGGATAGCTGTTTGATATGGATCGTTTTGTCGTTCCTTATCAAGATGACTCCGCCGTTTTCCAGGTTGTACGATTGACCGTCGATTTCAAGTGGGCCTTTCAAGTCCGGCGTGCATTCGCATTTCCATTCCAGGGTGCTTCCGTCGGAAAGTTTTCGATTGCCGGAGAATGTTTCGACTTCTTTTTCGGTAACATCCGAGTTGAGTGTTATGGAATCGAAATTGATATCCCCCTTTTCCAGCAGCAATAGAAACGGCTCTTCTTCGATGTAGCTGAAGATGCATACGGTCAAGTCGTCGAGAATGACAAGGCTGTTCCCCGTGCATTTGGGTATTGTCGCTTTTCTCGGGCAGCCGAGCAAAAGACCCAGCGAAGCGACGAGCAGCCCGAGAATCGTAAGACGTTGTGCAAATTTTGGCATGATATTAGGGGCTTTTTATGGGGTCTCGGTTTTTATATGGTTTTGGGATTGCTTGGGAGAGGTTGATTCATTCGAGGCGAAGAAGGATCGGATCATGATGGTTCCCAGAAGGATCGGGACGGCGACGACTAGTAGAATGATCGTGAAAAGGATTCCTTTTGCCATGAAGGTGCCTTTCGCATCATTGTCGATATCCCGGTTGATTTCGAGGGGCATCGGTCTGTCGATTCCTTTCGCCGCGTGGTCTGATTCTTCCCGGAAATTTTTGTGTTCTTCTTTCACGAGGCAACGTTTTCTTTAAGGAGACAAAGTTTTAGTCGCTTGCTACAGGTCAGATTGTCTTGTGTTTTCAGCAAAAAATCAATGCTGGTTTCCTAATGGATTTGTTCGGGACTAACAGGGTGAAAATGGGGAAAAGGGCTTTTTCGGAACAAACCGACCGAAAAATTCAGGCCTCAAAAATCCGTCCCCCACTTGAATATCTGGGCCCTTCGTGCTAACATCGAGAAATTTTACACTCCGTTCATACTTACATAGGGGGGCATCCTTCCGATGTCTGCCCCCAGATCACTGCAACCTACGAGGAGTAACCCCCAACTGTGCCACGGCGCGACGATATCCACAAAATCCTGATCATCGGGTCCGGGCCGATCGTTATCGGCCAGGCGTGTGAGTTTGATTACTCGGGCACCCAAGCGTGTAAGGCGCTCCGCGAGGAGGGCTACGAGGTCTCGTTGGTCAATTCCAACCCGGCCACGATCATGACCGACCCCGAGATGGCCGACCGGACCTATATCGAGCCGCTGACGGTCGATTGCGTCACGAAAGTGATCGAGATCGAGCGACCCGACGCGATCCTGCCCACGTTGGGGGGGCAGACCGGTTTGAATCTCGCGATGGATCTCGCGGCGGCCGGTGTCCTCGATAAATATAAGGTCGAGATGATTGGGGCTAACGCGGCGGTGATCGCCAAGGCCGAGGAGCGGGATCAGTTCAAAGCGGCGATGGAAAAAATCGGCCTGGAGTGCTGCCGGGGCGAGACAGTTAACAGTTTGCAGGAAGCCCGCGAGGTAATCAAAGAGATCGGCCTGCCGTGCGTCGTCCGACCCAGCTTCACGCTCGGCGGCAGTGGATCGAGTGTCGCGTTCAACAAAAACGAGTTCGAAGAGCTCGTCAGCCGTGGCCTGGCCGCCTCGCCGGTCCACCAGGTTCTGCTCGAAGAGTCGGTCCACGGTTGGAAAGAGTACGAGATGGAGGTGATGCGCGACGTCGACGATAACGTCGTGATCATCTGCTCGATCGAAAACTTCGACGCGATGGGCGTCCACACGGGCGACTCGATCACGGTCGCGCCGGCCCAGACGCTTACGGACAAGGAATATCAGCGGATGCGCGACGCGTCGCTGGCGGTGATCCGCGAGATCGGCGTCGAGACGGGCGGGTCGAACATCCAGTTCGCCATGGATCCGAAAAGCGATCGCATGGTCGTCATCGAGATGAACCCTCGGGTAAGCCGGTCCAGTGCCCTGGCGTCGAAGGCGACCGGGTTTCCGATCGCGAAGATCGCCGCGAAGTTGGCGGTTGGCTACCGGCTGCACGAGCTGGCCAACGACATCACGCGCGAGACGAAGGCCTGCTTCGAGCCGACGATCGACTATGTCGTGACGAAGATCCCGCGTTTCGCGTTCGAGAAGTTTCCTGAGGCCGACTCGCTCCTGACGACCCAGATGAAGAGTGTCGGCGAGACGATGGCGATCGGCCGCACGTTCAAGGAGTCATTCCAGAAGGCGCTCCGCGGTCTGGAGGTCGGCAGCTTCGGGTTCGGCTGTGACGCGAAGGATCTCTGGTACACCGACGAGCAGCCGTCGATCGAAGAGATCCAGGCGAAGCTCGCTACGCCGGGCGACTCGCGGGTATGGTACCTCCGCTACGCAC
>JASFHG010000342.1:0-4883 GCA_050123355.1 Planctomycetia bacterium | reverse complement strand
GCGTGGTGCCGGCCAAGGTCGCGGGGGTGGAGGAAGTGATTGTCTGCTGCCCGGTGGATCCAAACGAACCCAACACCACCACGGTTCTGGCAGCCGCCCACCTGGCCGGGGTCGATCGCTTTTACCGGGTGGGGGGCGTTCAGGCCATCGCCGCCATGGCCTTCGGCACCGAGACCATTCCTAGGGTCGATCTGATTGCCGGGTGGGGAAACATCTATGAAACCACGGCCAAGAAGCTCCTTCTGGGCCAGGTGGGAATCGATGCCTTTGCCGGGCCCAGCGAAATCTGCCTCATGGCCGATCACGCCCACGATCCTTCTTTAGCCGCTGCCGACCTTCTGGCCCAGGCCGAGCACAGCATCATGGCCCGCTGCTTTCTCATTACCACGGACCCGGCCTATGCCGAATCGGTACTGGCCCAGATCGAAAACCAGTTGCCGGCAACCCCCCGGGAAAAAATCATCAAGCAGGCCCTGGAAGAGCAGGGGGCCGTCATCCTTGTTCCCGATTGGAACCGCGGGCTGGAAATCGCCGATGCTCTGGCTCCCGAGCATCTTATGATCGTCACAAAAGAAGACGAGAAGATCGCCTCCAAGGTCAAAAATGCCGGGGCTGTTTTTATAGGCACCAACACCGCCGAAGCCCTGGGGGATTATGTTGCCGGGCCCAATCATACGCTTCCCACCGGGGGCACTGCCCGCTTTGCCCAGGCCCTCTCCGCCCGTACCTTTTATCGAAACATGAGCGTCATGAAAGCCACCCGGTGCGCCCTTTCCACCCTGGGGCCCAGTTCCATGCTTTTGGCCGAAAACGAAGGCCTTGTCGCCCATGCCGAAGCGGTTCGGAAACGGCTGAAAAAGTTGAACGATTGATCGATAGGAAAGAATCGACGATTCGAATCAGGCCTGAACCGATTTCCTGCAATTTTAAAAAAGCCACCTCTTTTTGTAACAAGATGTAAATTTATTTCTCTATTGTTACATGTTGTTACCGTTTGTTTACAAAACTCCTACAGACAAGCCTCATCGCCCCCATGTATGATTCGACGATTTTTATTTTATGAAGTGAGGCAGAGGGAATTGATTCGCAGATGGGTTCCCCCCTTCTCGGCTTCAAAATTCCGACTGGGAAAAGCCCCTCCATTCCTTTGGGTTTGAAAAACATCCGGAGAAGATGGAGTAGGGTATTCAATTCAAAATAAATCTATATCAATGAAATAGATATCAACATTCCTGTAAATGATAATCGATGGGATTGCTCTGCTCCTTCAGGGAGGTCGGGGCGATTTGGGATTTTGGATGAATCTTTGAGGATTGAGTTTGGGACACAGATGTCATTTTCGACCAATGAGGAGGAATTTCGATGAGCAGGATCACGGTTGCGCTGGCAGTAGTTCTTTTTTCCCTGTTTCTGATCCTTCCCGCATTTGCACAAAATGAGGATGCCGATGATTCAGGCGAAAAGGAAAAGGAAAATATCCCCGTTACCCATGATGAAGAGGTCGTTGTAACCGGCACCCGGATCAAGTCGGATCCCCAGAATTTGCCGGCCGACGTCACGATCATCGATAAGAAACGGCTGCAGCAGCCCGGCGTGAAAAACTCCATGGACGCCCTTGTCGATATCCCGGGCGTCAGCGTCACCCCGAGACAGAACAACGGTGCATTCGGCTCCCTCGACGTTCGCGGTCTGAGATTCGAACACACCAGCGGCGGCAACGTGTTGATTCTTCTCGATGGAATTCCGCAGCGCAATCTCAATTTCGGCGGCCCCTACCTGGGGACGCTGCCCTACGATGCGGTCATACGCATGGAGTTGGCCAAAGGCCCGACGGCATCCCTTTACGGGCGAAATGCCCTGGCCGGGGCGTTGCAGCTTTTCACCGATCCCGGATCGACCACTCCCCATTACGATCTGTTGACCGCTTTCGAATATCCGACTATCTCCACCCGGGCTTCTGCCAAGGGTTCCGGTCCCATCGGCAAGGATTTACCCCACACCTATTCCATTACCGGCAGCTTCACCAAAGCCGAAGGATGGCAGGAGGACACGAAGCTGGTTCGCGGCGACCTCTATCTCCACACCCGTTTCTATCCTTCACCCAATGATCTGTTGGCGATCACCGGGGGCTTTTATGCCGGCAAACAAGGCAACGCCGCTCCGGTTCTTCTCGATGAAGATGGTGAACGGCTTGACGGCATCGACCGGGACGCCAACCTGGGCATCGATGATTTCAACACGTTAACGAACTACGAGTACCGCACCAGCATCGCCTGGAGCCATTACTTCGGCGACTGGCTGGAAACGAAACTCACCGGGTCCTACTGGCATGGCGATACCTATTGGGTCAACGGCGTCGGAGGCAACATCCCGGATGAAGGCTCGACCCTTATCAGTCGCCTGTCATCGGAATGGACCGGTTACGAAGACTACTACTTTTCAGAACTGGCCCTGACCTTCAACTATGACGCCGGGAATTGGCTCAAAGGGGCGGTGACCGCCGGCGGCGGATACGAATACATGACGTTCAAGATGAACATGTACCGATATACGACCGACGATTACGTAGACGAAAATGGTGAAGTCGATTTCAGCATGGGGGTGCCGCTGGATATCGCCACATTCAAAGAGCCTCCCCGCAGTACCTGGGTGTACGGCGATCGGTCGGCGCGGGACACCTTCGAGACCGACTACGGCGTGTTCATTCGCGACCATACCAGCTTCATCGATCGCATTCACATCACCGGGGGCGTGAGGTACGACTCCTATACCCGTACCCAGGTCGACCCGGCCACTGACGAAGAAGCGGAAAAAACCGACGGGGCCGTCAGTCCGAGCGCCGGGTTGAGCGTAGGCATCCTCAACGGCGAATCAAACCGGCTGAACGTCTACGGCGCCTGGGGCATGGGATTTTCGCCGGTCTTCCAGGCGATTACCAGCACCGAGTTCGCCGACGTGGATCCGGAGAGAAGCCGCAGTTTCGAAGCCGGTGTAAAGACATCCCTGCTGCAGCACATGATCGACGTCGAGGCGGCCGGTTACCAACTCGAACGATATGACATCGTGGATTTGAACCCGGATAGCAACATGTTCGAGAACATCGGCAACTATAAAATCTATGGCATCGAAGCCGGACTGAAGGTCCGGCCCATTCGGCAACTTCTGATTTTCGGCAACTACACCTGGCGTGAACCGACAATCACCGAGTACGAAGTCGACACCTCCCTGGAAGACAACGAAATCGCCGGCGTTTCGCCTCAGCAGGCAGAGGGTGGTATCAGAGGACAGGCGGACTTCGGCCTCGGCGGCGGAACCAGCGTCCGCTATTACTCGGAGTATTACGCCAATGCCGACAACACCTGCACGATTCCAGCGTATACTCTCTGGGATGCCTACCTTTCGTACACCTACGACGAAATGCTGGAGTTTTCCATTTACGGGAACAATCTGCTGGATACTGAATACATGTCGGCGGTGTATGGAAACGTCGGATACTTTTCCGGCTTCGAAGGAACGCCGCGCACCTTCGGCGCCCAGGTCCGTGCCCATTTCTAGAACCCGGGGAACTGTAATGAAGAAAATCGGATTTTTCGAGGTCGATAGCCGCCAGCGGGCAAAGAGCAGAGAGTGCCTTGTTTTTACTCCGCGCACCGTTCGCCTTCGCAACAAGCTCGAACACCTCCAGTCCGTTGCGGAAAAGATCGGTGCCCCCTTTATTTTTACCACCTGCTGCGCAGAACGCTTTGTGAGCCAGGCAAACCCGGCCGCCGGAACCCTGGTCGTCCCCCGGGATCCGGCGGAAACAGGCTGGATACAGGAACTGCCGGCGTGCAGGATGATCAACATCGAAAAAAAACCCGAATGGGGCGATTACAAAAAAGATCACGAAGATCTGGTCTGGGACATGTTCCTGCATAACGCTAATACGGACAAACTCTTTGAGAAATTGGGCGTCACCCACTGGATCGCTTACGGAATCGGCATCGATCTGTGCGTCAGTTCCGCGGCCAAAGGATTGCTCAAATTGGGCTACGACGTCACGGTTCTGTCGGATGTGCTGGTGTCCAACGCTGGCGGAACGAAGAAGACCATGGCTCAAATGCTCGACCGACTGTACGAAATGGGAGCGACTGTAAAGACCTATTCGGAATTCATCCGGGACTTTTGATCTGGAAAAAATGATGAACCAACTAATTCGTTTTTTCAAAGGTCCCGACTTGCTTCCCGAGACCAGGCACACCTACCGCAGGCACATGGCCCAGGTCTTCTGTCAGGCCACGGCCGAGGGCATCCTTGCCAACGCCCCGGTCATCGCCCTGATGGGGCTGGGCAGCCCGGACTGGCAGATGGCCCTGGAGAAAACCATCTCCAGCATCGGGCTGTTCGCGGTGATCTACTTCGGCGGACTGATGGCCGTGCGGAAAAAGATGCCCTTCTTTTTCTATCCCGGCATGGGCTACGCGATCTGCGCCCTGCTCATGGGACTGACAGACAACCCATTCCTTTTTCTGACCATGTGGGGATGCGGCACCTTGTTTGACAACATGGTGCGCCCGGCATTGGCCGCGGTGGTCCGGTTTAACTACCCGGTCGAGAAACGGGGGGCCATTGTCGGAGAAGTCCGAAAATGGTCCAGCGTCGTGTTTCTGAGTTCGGTGCTTTTGTCGGCCGCGCTGCTGCAATTCGCGGGGGACGATCCGAAACCGATGATCTGCGGACAGATGGTCACTGCGGGCTTGTTGTTGATGATCGGCTGCTTCATCTTTCGGACCATCCGGGTGAAGGAAGACGAAAAAGTACTGAAAAAGCGGGCGCCCGCGAGCGTCAGGAACATCATCGCGACTTCTTACCGCATCGTTCGCGACGATTCGAGGCTCCGCCGA
>JASFHG010000341.1:0-4900 GCA_050123355.1 Planctomycetia bacterium | reverse complement strand
CTGGAGTCTCTAGGTCGAGGAGGACCCCGAGCTGCGGATTCCCGAACTGAAGAATTGCCACTGGGACGGGATCATTGCCGACTTCGACGACCAACGTATTGCCGAAGCGGTCGACCAACTGAGCATACCGGTGGTCGGCATCGGAGGGGGATTCGGATGGTATGATGAAAGTTCGGGCATCCCTTACGTCTCGACCGACAATCGTGCGATCGGAACCCTCGGTGCCGAGCATCTTCTGGATCGAGGGTATACCCGATTCGCTTATTGTGGCCTACCTCGCAACAAAATCAACGGCTGGTCGAAGGCACGTGAACAAGCGTTCAAAAATCGGGTTGAAGAAGCGGGGTACACCTGTTCGAAGTTCACCGGATTGCGACAATCGGTTCGGCACTGGGCAAGGCTGCAAAACGAACTCTCCGCGTGGCTCGCCTCGCTGGAACGGCCGATCGGGTTGATGACCTGTAACGATATCCGCGCTCGGCACGTATTGGAAGCGTGTCGCAATCTGGAGATTCGCGTACCGGATGACATCGCGGTCGTGAGCGTGGATAACGACGAGGTAATGTGCGAACTGACCGAGCCGCCACTGACCAGCATCGAGCAAAACTCCGAGCGAATCGGCTACGAAGCGGCCTTGCTGCTCGAAAAATTGATGCGGCGAAAGAAAATCAAACGAATGCGTACCCTGCTTGGCCCGGAAGGTATTGTCGTTCGCCAGTCGACGGATATCTTGGCAATCGAAAACGAGGATGTCGTCCGGGCGGCGGCCTTCATTCGTGAACATGCTCGCGATCAAATCCAAGTTGCCGACGTACTCGAGGTGGTCGACCTTTCACGCTCGACGCTGGACAAGCTGTTCCTGGCCACCCTAGGCCGAACCATCCATGCCGAAATGCAGCGTGTCCGGATCGATCAGGCGAAGCAGTATCTTGCGACCACCGAAATCCCCATCAAGCAGATCGCCGAGCGATGCGGGTTCAGCTCCCTCCAATATTTCACCACCGTTTTTCGCCAACACACGGCCTGTACCCCGGCCGTATACCGTCACAACCGGGGTGCCTAGCGATTCAATAAAATATTATAAAAAGTTTACAACATAATGTACTTGACCCCACTACGCGGCAAGAATTAAAATAAGTGTTTACGCTCGTTAGCCCAGCCGCCTGCGGCTGGATTTTGCAACTCTCCGGTCGTAGGCGATCGAGCTGACATTTGGAACGGGGTTCGATACTCCAGCCCAGAGATCCTGCCGACATTCCTTCCCAAAGAAGAAAAACCAATGTATTCCACCTTCCCGCCCACCTCGCTTCTTTCGCGTGTTCTTGCTTTTTTGTTTGTAGGCATACTCACCTGTAGCGTGGCAACTGCCGACGAGACGCCAAGCCCGACAAGAAAACTCTTTATCGGCACGGCCTCGACCAGCATCACGCCGGACCGGCCGGTCTCTCTGCAAGGGCAAGCACGCACTCGCATTGCCCGAAAAGTCGAGTCGCCCGTGACGGCCAATGTCATCGTGCTTCAGTCGCGTCAAGGAAATCAGGTCCTCGACGTGGCGGTGATGGTCTCGTGCGATGTTTGCAGTCTCAAGCAGCCGCTCATCGAACTGACTCGCCAAGAGATTAAAAAACGCCTGCCCGAGTTGGACTCGAAAAAAGTTTTTCTGAACGCCACCCACACGCACACCGGACCGTGCATCAGTGTTGGGACATATGAATTGCCGAAGGGGGTCATGAAGCCCGAGGAATATCACCGATTTTTTGCCCAGCGTGTTGCCGGGGCGGTCGAGAAAGCATGGAAAGCCCAAAAGCCCGGCGGCGTAAGCTGGGGACTCGGGCATGCAGTGGTCGCGTACAATCGGCGCGTGGTCTTCGCGGATGGATCGTCCAAAATGTACGGAGACGTTCATACCGATCGATTCCGAAAGATGGAAGGGCCCGAGGACCATGGCGTCGAGGTACTCTTCTTCTGGGATGAAAACCGAAAGCCGATCGCGGCGGCCATCAACGTTCCTTGCCCTGCCCAAACGGTCGAACAACGCTCGGCAATCAACGCCGATTACTGGCATCCGGTGCGAGAGAAACTCAAGGAAAAGTACGGCAAGGACCTTTGTGTGCTCGGCTGGATCGGTGCCGCAGGCGACCAGTCACCCCACTTCGAGCATCGCTCTTCCTGGCGACGGGACGCCGAAGAACGGATGCGAAAGCTGCGGGGGCTGACGCGTCTTGAAGAGATCGCTCGCCGCATCACGCGTGCAGTGGAAGACGTTTTCGAAGCGACCAAGTCGGAGATCCATTACGACGTACCGCTGGTCCACGTAACCAAAGAGGTCAAGCTGCCTGCCCGATTGGTGACGGAAGAGGAATACGCGGAAGCCAAAAAACAACTCGATGCCTTGAAGGAAGAAAAGGATGCCGCTTGGAGGACTAAGCGGCATGACAAGGTCATAAAACGTTATGAATCGCAAACGCCGGAGAAAACGTACGACGTGGAGCTCCACTTCCTCCGCTTGGGCGACGTGGCGATCGCGACGAATCCCTTCGAGCTTTTTACGGATTACGGCATTCAGATAAAAGCACGCAGCAAGGCACTCCAGACATTCGTCATCCAACTCGCCGGCTGCGGCAGATACCTTCCGACCGCCGACGCGGTTGCCGGCGGCGGCTATAGCGCGGTCGTTCAAAGCTCGACCGTTGGCCCCAAGGGCGGCCAAGCCTTGGTGGAACGCACGGTTAAAGAAATCAATAAGCTATGGGATGGTAAAAACTAAGGTTCGAAAATTCGTAGTCACGGCCCTTTTTCGAAGACTTTACCGGTCCATCCACCTTGCCAGGAAAATTTCCAACCAAAATCCGCGTTGTCGTAACAATCGGCAAGTATCGCCGCTCTTCGAGGTTGGAAGTTTATTGCTCTGGCCGGATAAATTGAGCTTGCATGTAAGCAGCACAAAAACGCTTGCTTATAGTGAAACAGCCACCATTGGGAACGATTTTCACTACCATTTATACGATGCAACGCGGGCACGGTTCATTTTATCTTGCCGGCACTATAAAAGCATCGCCAAGCCGGATTTGGATCTGCGTCTCCGGTCCGGCTTGGGATGTTTTGAAAATGGTCTCGCTTAACCGAGAATCGCCTTCAAGTCCTCTTCCGGAGTCGTGATCGGGGCGATCTGGAACTTCTCGACCAGGACGTTCAGCACGTCGGGCGTGACAAACGCGGGCAGCGAGGGGCCGAGCTTGATATTCGTGACGCCCAGATGGAGCAGCGTCAAGAGGATCGCGACCGCCTTCTGCTCGTACCAACTGAGGACCATCGACAACGGCAGGTCGTTCACGCCACACTCAAACGCGCCGGCCAGCGCGACGGCGATCTGGATCGCCGAGTAGGCATCGTTACACTGGCCGATGTCCAGCAGGCGAGGGATCCCGCCGATCGTGCCGAAGTCGAGCTTGTTGAAGCGATACTTCCCGCAGGCGAGCGTCAGAATAATACAGTCGTCGGGCACGGCTTGGGCCAGATCGGTAAAATAGTTGCGGCCCGGCTTCGCACCGTCGCAACCTCCGATGAGGAAGAAGTGCCGCACGGCACCCGACTTGACCGCCTCGATCACCTGACCGGCCACGCTCATGACCGTGTTGCGGGCGAACCCGATCGTGATCGTGTGCTCGGGACCATACTCGGCGACCGTCGCCTCGGTAAATCCTTCCGCCTCCAAAGCGGCCTCGACGACCGGCGAGAAATCTTTATCTTTGTCGATATGCGACACGTCGGGCCAGGCGACCAGACCGGTCGTGAAGATCCGGTTCTTATAGGTCTCGCGCGGTTTCTGGATACAGTTGGTCGTCATGAGGATCGGGCCGGGGAAGGCGTCGAACTCTTTCGCCTGATCCTGCCACGCCCCGCCATAGTTGCCGACCAGGTGCGGATACTTTTTCAACCCGGGATACGCAAGGCAGGGTAGCATCTCGCCGTGGGTATAGACGTTGATGCCGCGTCCCTCGGTCTGCTTCAAAAGCAGCTCGAGATCGGCCAGGTCGTGGCCCGAGACCAAGATGCACTTGCCCGGGACGGGGGTGACACGCACGGCGGTCGGCTCGGGATGGCCATACTTATCCGTGTTCCCACGATCCAACGCCTCCATCACACGGTAGTTCAACTCGCCGGTAGCCAGGGCGTTGCCGAGCAGGTCGTCGACACTTTGCGGATTCTGGGCGAGGAAACGCAAAATCTTTCGGAAGTCGGCGTCGATCGCCGGATCGCTGACACCGAGCGTGCGGGCATGATGGGCATAAGCGGCCGCTCCCTTCAGGCCATAAAGGATGAGCTCCTGCAGTCCGGCCAGCGTCTCGCCGATCGCTTCCCGTCGACGCTGGATGGAAACGGCCCGTGCCGCGTCGGCCCACTGGATCTCGTCGCCGGGAACTTCGAACGGTTTGTAAGCCACAGGAGTATCCAACGCGCCGATCAGCTCCTCACGCAAGGCGAGCCCCTCGTGAATCACACCGATCACCCGTGCCTCGTCGAAGTTGACGTTGGTCACGGTCGTAAACAGCGCGTCGGCGAGGAACCGGTCGACACGGGGATCGACATCGCCTTCCCCGGCAAAGACGGCGACATCCTTACTGACTTGCACCAGCAGGTCCTGCAGGGCGGCAACCGGTGCCTGTTTCCCGCAGACTCCCACCTTCGTGCAACACTGCCCGCCGGCCGTCTGTTCACATTGATAACAAAACATTTCCATGGTTCCTACTCCTTTCGGTGGTTTAAAAATTGAACATGGATGAACAGGATAAATGGGATTTTGATTCGAGTTACCTCAAAGTATTTTAGCCGTCGAGCTTGCTCGTCGCTTGATAACCCTAATCAACGACGAGCAAGCTCGACGGCTAAGAAAACACCA
>JASFHG010000340.1:0-4910 GCA_050123355.1 Planctomycetia bacterium | reverse complement strand
CAAGGATGTTTACTGCGAGAAGCCGCTGACGCTGACCATTGGCGAAGGGAAACTGATTACCGAGGCGGTCAAAAAGTATGACAAAGTTTTCCAGGTTGGGACCCAGCAGCGGAGTGAGTATAAGCTGATGTTTCTCAAGGCGGTTGCCATCGCCAAAAGCGGACGGCTCGGCAAGAAGCTGCATGCACTGGCGTCGGTCGAGACAGGCGACCAGGGAGGCCCTTTCCCGACGAGCAAGCCGCCGAAGACGCTCGACTGGAACCTCTGGCAAGGTCAGGCCCCCTTCAATCCGTATTGTGTCGAGCGGTTTGGCTTCGGCTGGTTCCGTTGGTGGCTGGCCTATTCCGGTGGGCAAGTGACCGATTGGGGCGTGCACCACGGTGACATCGCAGCCTGGGCAGTCGGAGGAGACCAGACCGGTCCGTGCACCATCGAAGGAAAAGGAAACTTCCCCGGCTTGCCGAAGGGAGTCAACTTCCTCGACCTGCTGGCCGGCAAGCTCAAGGATCTGCCGAACAAATTCAATGTGGCCCAAAACTTTGATGTGAACTTCACCTTTCCGAACGGCAACACGGTCCGACTTTATAGCGGTCGCAACGAGCTAATCATCTCGGGCGAGAAGGGCAAAATTCGTGTCAACCGCGGTAGCTTGACAGGAAAACCGGTCGAAGAGATCGCCGCTTCGAAGGCGGAACGAGATTGGCTCGACCAAGAGGTCCTGAAGCTCTACAAAGGGAAGAAGCCGGGGAACCACATGCAAAATTTCTTCGAGTGTATTCGTGACCATAGTGAACCGCAGTCGGACGTCGCGAGTCACGTCAATTCGGTCAACATGTGCCACATGGCCAATATCGCGATGATGACCGGCCGCAAGCTGACTTGGGACCAGGCGGCTTACGAGTTTGTCGGCGACCCGGAGGCCAACGCCTTCATCAATCGCCCCCAGCGTAAAGGCTTCGAAATTCGGTTATAAACCAAAATTCGCCCCATAATTTTAGCCGTCGAGCTTGCTCGCCGCTCGAAAAATCTTTAGAATGTGTGTGTAGCTTCAAAACGACGGGCAGGCCCGTCGGCTAACTTTATCATAATTGCATCAACACAGGAACGATTGAACCTATGTCTAGCGCATCTCCTCAGAAAATGTCCGTCGCCACGGCCCGAACCGAAGCTTCGATTGGTAAAGAAGTCCTGCTCCAAGGTTGGGTCCGGACACGGCGTGACTCGAAGGCCGGTTTCAGTTTCATCGAGCTCAACGATGGCTCTTCCTTCGGCGGGATCCAGATCATCGCTCCGGCCGAGTTGGAAAATTATGAGTCGGAGGTGAAGGCATTGTCGGCCGGGTGCAGCATCTCGGTCGAAGGGCTTGTCAAGGAATCGCCGGGCAAAGGACAGGCGACCGAGGTCGAAGCGTCGAAGGTCACGCTTCACGGTACGGCCGACGTCGAGACCTATCCGCTGCAGAAAAAGCGTCACTCGTTCGAGTTTCTCCGTACGATCGCCCACCTGCGACCGCGGACCAACACGTTCGGTTCGGTGGCTCGGGTGAGAAACTGTGTCTGCCGCTCGATCCACAACTTTTTCCAAGAAGAAGATTTCCTTTACATCCACACACCGATCATCACGGCCAGCGATTGTGAAGGAGCGGGCGAGATGTTTCAGGTTACGACCCTCCCGCTGGACGAGACGCCCATGAAAGAGGGTAAGATCGATTACTCGCTCGACTTCTTCGATCGGCCGACCTACCTGACCGTCAGTGGCCAGCTCGAAGGAGAGATATACGCCTGTGCACTTGGCAAGGTCTACACGTTCGGCCCGACGTTTCGCGCGGAGAACTCGAACACATCGCGTCACCTGGCCGAGTTTTGGATGGTCGAGCCGGAGATGGCGTTCTTTGACCTCTACGACAACATGGACCTGGCCGAGCGGTTCCTCAAGCGGATCATCCACGACGTGCTGGCTGAATGTCCCGAAGATATGGACTTCTTCAACCAACGGATTGACAAGACGGTTATCGAGACACTCAGCGGGATTGTCGAAAAGGATTTTGTTCGGTTGCCCTATACCGAGGCGGTCGAGATTCTCATCAACTCGGGCGAGGAGTTCGAGTTCCCGGTCGAATGGGGCATCGACCTTCAGGCGGAGCACGAGCGATATCTGACCGAACAGCACTTCAAGTGCCCGGTCATTTTGTACGACTACCCACGCACGATCAAGCCGTTTTATATGCGATGCAACGACGACGGCAAGACGGTCCGGGCGATGGACATCCTCGTTCCGAAAGTCGGCGAGATCATCGGCGGCTCGCAACGTGAAGAGCGGATCGACATCCTCAAGACGCGGATGGAAGAACAAGGCCTCGACGCGGAGGCGTACTGGTGGTACATCGAGCTCCGCAAATACGGCACCGTCCCGCACAGCGGTTTCGGCCTCGGCCTGGAGCGGATTATCCAGTTCATCACCGGCATGGCCAACATCCGTGACGTGATCCCGTTCCCGCGAACGCCAAGCAACGCCGACTTTTGATAATAAAAAGTAAAGAAACAAAGCGCACGATGCGAAGCATCGGGTCTAAAAAGTTTTTGAAAGGGGTCTGGGGAAAACTTTCTCCAGAAAGTTGTCCCCAGAGTGCGCAGGTTATTGAGCGTGCGCAACTGGATAAAACAATCCTGATTGCGACGTCAATCATATATCACATTTTCCTTTTCCCAAGCCGGAACCGAGTCCCACTCGGCTCCGGTCCCTTTTCGTTTTCCATGGATGAATATCATGAATGTTAAAAGTGCTGCTTTTTGGCTGCCTCTTACTCTTGTGGTAGGAGCTGTTTTAGTGATCGTCGTTTTCTCTGTTATCGGGACCTCACCAAGCAATACGCAATCGCCTACTGCCGAGGGGCCGACACCCAAAACCTTTGCAAAAACGATCGAACATTCTTTGGCCCATCCCGACGAGCCGGTCCGGGTCGAGATGGAGATACGGTATCTGTTCGGTCCCGAGGGATCCTCTCCAAGACGATTTGAAAGCAAAAAGATGGTTATCGATTTGCCGAGAGAGTTGTTGGATGAGGAAAGTGAAGAGTATTCGACTTGCTTGTGCGACGAACCGACCGATCTCGAAGAGGTTTTTTCGATTGAATGTGTGCTGACGAATGAAATGGAGAGCGTAACGGTAGAGGTTCCGCCAAAAACTCCTTTTGAGAATGAGATGACTTTGTCCGTAGCCGGTTCACTTACTTGGAAGTATGGAGTGATGGCCGATAAACAAGATCCTCCTTCTTACTACATGACAATTGGAGGGCTAGTTGCTGAAAAGATACAAACCAGTCAAGAATTGCCATTGCGTCAAGCGGTCGATACATGGCTGAAAAAAGATTTAACCTTGGAAATGAAAAAGTACGTGAAAGATTGCCAAGAAGCCTATAAGGAAGAAGATCCTCTTGCGTTAAAATATTTGGCCGAAGATTTTCAAAAGCAAGTAGAGGCCAGTAAAGGAACTCTAAAATGACCAGCGGACAAATTGCCGGGCTCGTCGGCGGTATCGCAGGAAGTGTGATCGGGCTGATCGGCGGCGTGATCGGTACGTACTTCAGTATCAAAAACACCAACGGTCCAAAAGAACGTCGCTTTATGATTCGGGCTTCTGTGGTTTTTTGGCTCGTTATCTTTTTGTTTTTTGCTCTTTTGTTCAGTCTCCCCAATCCATACCGATTTCTCGTCTTCGCCCCCTATGGAATTTTGTTAGCCTGGGGAATTCGATATATCAATAAAAATCAGCAGCAAATCCGCAAGCAAGAATCGGCGAACGTTGCGAAGGATTCTTGAATATTAATTCTTCTGGCCGTTTTTATGGGCCGATTGGGGGTTGGTTGACGCGACCATGGTTGGTTGGTTAAAGTAGTATATATCCTTCCAAATGCTTGCTTTTTGCATTATTTATTGATCTCGGCTTGCTTTTCTTTGCGTGATTGCGAATTAGATAGCCGTTTGGGGTTGGCCGGGATTCTGGGGTTTGGGGCGCAAAGCGGTTCATTAGTAATGCATAATTATCAACCCAAGGAGTTTGTCATGAAGTTCATGCTATCCCTGTTTTTTTCTCTGATTTTTTGTTTGGTGTGTGTATCGGTGAGTGTTGCCGCGGATGAGGCCAAGAAGCCGAACGTTGTGATCATCTTCGCCGACGACCTCGGCTACGGCGATTTGAGTTGCTACGGTCACCCGACGATCAACACGCCCAATTTGGACAAGATGGCCAAAGACGGCCAGCGTTGGACCAGCTTTTATGTGGCGGCATCGATGTGTACACCGAGTCGGGCGGGCTTGATGACCGGGCGTCTGCCGATCCGTAACGGAATGTGCAGTATCCGACGCCACGTGCTGTATCCGAACTCGGGTGGTGGATTGCCACAGAGCGAGGTTACCTTGGCCGAAATGTTCAAGGATGCCGGTTACAAAACGGCCTGTGTCGGAAAGTGGCACCTGGGCCACCTCCCCCAATTTCTTCCTTGTAAGCAGGGTTTCGATCAATACTTTGGGCTGCCCTACTCGAACGACATGTCCCGCCGTAAGGGCGCTCCTCGTCACGGCAAAATGAAGAGCGAGTATTTCACCCCGCCGCTGATGCGTGACGACAAGATCATCGAGCAACCGGCCCAGCAGGAGACGCTGACCAAACGATACACGGCCGAAGCGATCAAGTTCATCGAGAAGAACAAAGACCAGCCGTTTTTCCTCTATCTGGCTCAAACGTTCCCGCACACGCCGTTGTTCCGATCGAAGGATTTTGTCGACCACAGCCAGCGAGGGCTCTTTGGTGATGCGGTTGAAGAGGTCGACTGGTCGGTCGGCCAGATTCTCGACACCTTGCAACGTCTTAACCTCGACAAGAATACGCTGGTCGTCTTCACTTCCGACAAC
>JASFHG010000339.1:0-4923 GCA_050123355.1 Planctomycetia bacterium | reverse complement strand
AAATACTCCAGACCGAGGCGATGCCGATCTTCTTCAGTCTGCTGGCATTCGTGTTGCTGCCGACGATCCTCTTCGTGGTTCGGCTCATCATGAAGGGAATAAGTTGGTTCTTCCGCAATGTTCTCGACCGGGCCAACGAGCTGACTACCCGCGGGCTGCATATCTTCATCCACCGTTTTTACCGGCCGATTTTGACCTACTCGCTGCACAACCCGGCGATCGTTTTCGCGGCGGCCGCGTCGATGCTGTTGCTGGCGATCGGGCTGTTCGAGGCGGGGGTCGTGAAGTTCAACTACTTCCCCAAAATGGACGCCAACCGGATCTATGTCGCGGTCACGTTCCCCGACGGGACGCCGGCGGCCGTGACGAACAAGGCGACCGAAGAACTCGAAAAGTCGATCCGAAAAATCGCCGCGAAATATGAGCCCGACGGCAAGTCGATCTTCAAGGCGGTCGAGCGCACGGTCGGCCAGGCACGCGGCGACGGCGTCGTGGCCAGTGCCCAGGGGAGCCACTATGGAGCGGTCCAGATCGAGCTGGTCGATCCGTCGGAGCGAAATATCGACGGTATGACGCTGGTCAACGAGTGGCGTGCCGCGTCGGGCAAGTATCCGGGCGTCGAGCGGCTCGAGTTCGCGGTCGAGGCGGGCGGACCGCCCGGCAAGCCGATCGAGTTCAGCCTCCTCGCCACGCCCGAGAATATGGACAAGCTCGAAGAAGCGGCCGAGGAGTGCAAGGCAGAGCTGGCCAAGTATGAAGGCGTGTTCGACATCTTCGATAACTCGCAGCCGGGCAAGTGGGAGTATCAGATCAACGTCAAGGACGAAGCCAAGGCGATGGGCAACACGACCGAAGACCTGGCTCAAACAGTCCGCGGGTCGTACTATGGCCACGAGGTGATGCGGCTGCAACGTGGTCGCCACGAGGTGAAGCTGATGGTCCGCTACCCGCGTGGGGAACGGCGGTCGCTCTCGAATTTCGACGACATCCGCGTCCGAACCTCGCCGACCTTTGCCCAAATGCTGCAAGGAACCACCAAGGCGGCCGAGTTGCCTCTTTCGGAGTTGGCCGACATCAACGTCGAGCGTAGCTACTCCGAAATCAACCGGATCGATCAGCTCCGCTCGATTACCGTCACGTCGGACCTCGACGAGCGGATCAGTAACGCCCGCGAGATTGTCGCGAAGATGAAACAAAACTTCTTCCCCGAGCTGCTGGAGAAGTACCCTGAGCTCCAACTCCGCTGGGAAGGGCAACAGGAGCAGACCGGCGAGTCGATCAACGGCCTGATTATCGGGCTGGTCGTCGCGATCCTCGCGATGTTCGGGCTGCTGACCTTCGAGTTCCGCTCCTACATCCAACCGTTTCTGATCCTCTCGGTCATCCCGTTCGGAGCGATCGGGGCGCTGCTGGGGCACTTGGTCTTGGGCATCGACATGACGATCTTGAGCCTCTTCGGCCTAGTCGCGCTGACCGGCGTGGTGGTCAACGACTCGATCGTGCTGATCGACTTCATGAACCATCGCGTCCGGAGCGGGCTGCCGCTGATCGAGGCACTGATCGACGCAAGTTGCCGCCGGTTCCGGCCGGTGATGCTCACGTCGCTGACAACGGTCGCCGGTCTGTCGCCGATCATGTTGGAACGCTCGCTCCAGGCCCAGTTCGTCATCCCGATGGCCGCGAGCCTCTGCTTCGGGCTGATGTTCGCGACCCTTTTGATCCTGATCCTGGTCCCGACCGTCTATCTGGTCTATGCAAAGATGGCCCGCCTCGAAGAGAAGGCCCCCACCGAATCGGCCGATTTCCTGCGGATGGATGAGTAGAGCGGAAGTTTTCGTGTTTTTTTCTCACGCATTTAGCCGCCGAGCTTGTTCGGCGCTTGGGTGCAAGAAAACGAGAACGGAAATTGGTTTTCTAAAGATGAACTAACCACGACGGATCCGACTTTATGTACGCATGCGCGTACACAAAATCGGCTTGGAGTGTAACTTTAGATATCTGATACTCAATAACAGTTCAAAGCGCCGAACAAGCTCGGCGGCTAAGAACTAATTCACCAAGAAACGCTCGCGTTTCTCTTCGATGCTTTTGATCAGGCTCTCGAACGAGCCGGCGAAGAGTTCGACCCCTTTTTCGAGGAGCTTATCGGTGATCGCGAGCAGGTTGATATCGAGTCGCTCGAGTTCTTTCATGCGGGCTTGGGCTCCTTCGAGGTCGTCGCCCAGCGTGTCCGCCACCTGACCGTGGTCGAGGAACGCGTCGAGGGTGGCCGGCGGGATCGTGTTAACCGTGTCGGGGCCGATCAGGCTGTCGACGTAGAGCGTGTCACTGTAGTTGGGGTTCTTCGTGCCGGTACTGGCCCAAAGAGGACGCTGGACCTGGGCGCCCGCCTTCACGAGACGGTCCCAACGCTCGCCGCTGAAGATTTCGAGGCAACGAGCCTGTGCAAGCCGCGCGTTGTCGATCGCGATCTTGCCTTGTAGCTCGGTATTTCCGATTTTTTCCAGCTCGGCATCGACGGCCGTATCGACCCGGCTGACGAAGAACGAGGCGACCGACGCGATCGAATTGATCGGCTTGCCCGTCGCGAGCCGCTCTTCCAACCCGGCCAGGTAGGCCTTCGCGACCGCTTCATACTGTTCGATGGAGAAGATCAAGGTTGCGTTGACGTTGATGCCCGAAGCGATGGTCGACTCGATCGCGGTCATCCCGGCCGGCGTGGCGGGGATCTTGATCATGAGGTTCGGCCGATTGACCTCTTCAAAGAGGCGAGTCGCTTCGGCGATCGTGGAGTCGGTATCGTGGGCCAGCGTCGGATCGACTTCGAGGCTGACGTACCCGTCGACGCCGCCGGTCTTTTCGTACAACACGGCCAGCTCGTCGGCCGCTTCGCGGATGTCGGTCACGGCGAGGGTCTCGTAGATCTCGGCGACCGAGAGCCCTTTATCGATCAGGCCTTGGATCTCTTGGTCGTAGTCGTCGCTTTCGCGGATCGCCTTATCGAAGATGGTCGGGTTGGAAGTGACACCACGCACCCCTTGCTCAACAAGCTCCTTCAGCTTGCCGGTGCGGGTGAAAGAACGCCGTATATAATCGAGCCAAACCGCCTGGCCAAGATCTGCAAGTTCAATAAGCTTGGACATCACACTCACTCCATTATTAAAGGTTCGTGAAGCAGGATTCCCATATCACAGAGGTCATGCCATCGTTTTCTACTTACTATTGTACCCCATATATTGGCACGGCCAGTAGGCCGGTTTGGTTTTCTCAGAAAAAACCGATTAATTTCGCCAGAATCAGTATTAATTGGGGGTATTTCGGTAAGGTACACTCTTTAGTGATAATGGGTAAAACAATTTTTACCTACCCGGTTGACCAATAACCCATCTTCGCCAGTCCGCCTGTTCTGCGGGATTGACAAAAATCGCTCGATGTGGCATTCTATACCACACATGGACTGGTTTTCATGCATTCACGACAAATTGAGGCGGCTTTTCGCTTCGCAATCGGCCTGTCGGGGAAGATTGTGGAGCTTTAGGGTGGAAGTACTTATTACATAGAGTACAGAAATACCTACCCCAAACGACGGGCAGGCCCGTCGGCTAACAGCGTCGAGCAACTCGATGGTTAATACCCCCAAAAAATTCGTCGTGTCGTTTGCTCCCGCTACACTACTGTAAAAAACCTACCTGGGAATTATTTACGATGGAACGTTTTTCTACTTCTTGCATTTTAGCTACGCTTTTTGTCTTTGCCATTTCTCCGGCCGCCAACGCTCAGAAATGGGCAAGGGATATGTTCAAGGATTTTAGCCACGACTTCGGCACGGTAGCCGCCGGGGCCAAGGTCCAATATGCGTTCGAGTTTTCCAATCCCTACCTCGAGGACGCCCACATCCAAAGCGTTCGGACCAGTTGCGGTTGTACGAAGGTCGATTACCCGAAGGAGACGATCAAGACGTACCAGAAGAGCCGGATCTTGGCGACGGTCGATACGTTGTCGTTCAAGGGATATAAAGGAGCGACGATTTCGGTGGTCTTCGACAAGCCGTTTCCGGCGGAAGTCCAGCTTCAGGTCAGGACCTACATCCGCCAGGACGTCGTTTTTCACCCCGGCGAGGTACGGTTCGGCGCGGTCGGGAAAGGGGAGAAGGTATCGAAAAAGATTTCGATCGGTTACGCCGGTCGCTCCGACTGGGCCATCAAAAGTGTCAAACCCCCTTCAAAGTATCTGAAAACTCGGCTGGTCGAAGACGTACGGTCGGCCGGACAGGTACGATACACGCTTCATGTCGAACTGGATCCGGAAGCACCGGTCGGGTATCTCGATGGTCAGATTATCCTGCAGACAAACGATTACGATGCGAAGCGTGCCCAGGTGCCTCTGGCAGTAAGCGGGATGGTCGAGCCGCCGATCGAGGTGCGACCGAGCTCCTTGACGTTTCTCGGCTCGCCCGACGGACACGAGGTGGTACGCAACCTGATCGTCAAGGGGCATACTCCGTTCAAGATTCTTGGCGTGAACTGTGACGACCAGCGAATTTCCTCTTCCCATAGCGAAAAACAGAGCAAGATCCACATTATCCGTGTCGTGTTCAAGCCCGACTTCAGCCCGGGCAAGAAGGCGGGCAACATCTCGATCCGAACCGATATGCCAAACGAAACACCGCTCGAGGTGAAGTTCCTGACCGAAACGATCGAGGCAAACGGGAACGGTGATGCCGAACCTTCGTGGCAAGCCGGGACGCCGAAGGATAAGGACAACACTTTGGAACCGCTTGACGATCAGGGCTAAAAAACGTTTTCCCCCTTTTAGCCGACGGGCCTGCCCGTCGCTTTAGCCGCCGAGCTTGTTCGGCGATTGGGATTTCAAGTTGGCTCTTTTGTGTGTCTTTTAGCCGTCGAGCTTGCTCGTCGATAGAAA
>JASFHG010000338.1:0-4926 GCA_050123355.1 Planctomycetia bacterium | reverse complement strand
CCGTACGCCGGAGGCGGTGCCCGAAAACCTCAAAAGTGTCCAGCCTGGTAGCGGCGTTTGCTACCGGATCGAGCTTGCTTGGGGTCGGCTGCGGCGCTGGTATCTGCGTACGTTTCGGCGTGGCTATGTGGCTCGGATGGCGGAAAAGCGGCAAGGTTCGACCGAAGGAGCACCCTACGAGGTCCTCGACCCTCGTGATTTGAAGTACTGTCGCAATCAGTGCACGGCCGAGTGGCGACCGGAGGACGATCCGTTTACGTGGCGAGATCGGCTCCCGTTCGCGCGATGGGGGCTGGCCGAGTTGTTGCTCATGGGCGGATCGCTTTTGGTGCTGACGTTGGTCGTGGCCTGGTTCTGGTGGTATTTGGCTTGGATCCCGGGCGTGCCGCTGGTGCTGGTGGTGTGGTTCTTCCGCGATCCGCCCCGAAAGATCCCCGAGGGGCCCGGCCTGCTCGTTTCGCCGGCCGACGGTAAGGTGTCGGAAATTACGCAAGTAGAGCATGATCCGTTTATAGGGGGACCGGCCGTCCGGATTGGTCTCTTTTTATCGATATTCAACGTACACCTGAACCGAGTACCGACAAAATGCCGAGTCATTTCGATAAGGTACAGTCCCGGTAAATTCCTCAACGCGCTGGATCCGCAGAGCGCGATCCTGAACGAAAATATTTGGATCGGGGTGCAAGAGGAAGACCCGCCGTATCGCCCGATGATCGTTCGCCCGATCGCCGGTACGATCGCACGCCGGATTGTTTGCCCCTTACGGCCAGGTGACCGGTTGGAGCGAGGCGGCAAGATCGGCATGATCAAGCTCGGTTCGCGGACCGAGTTGATCGTCCCCGACGAGCCCGGCCTGAAGATCGACTGCACCGTCGGTCAAAAAGTCAAAGCCGGTTCCAGTATTTTGGGACACTATGAAGAAGTTTGAAGTGTGAAGTTAGAAGTTTGATAATACTTTTATCTTACCCTTCAAGCTTTTTAGTACCAAGTTCAAGAAATAGACACTAAGATAAAAAATTCCCCTTTCACAAGCGTGAACGTTTGAATTGCTGAGTCTTCACACTTCAAACTTCACACTTCAAACTTCCATGATGAAACCCATTCGCACTGTCGCCGTCCTTCCGACCCTGTTCACACTGGGGAACTTGGTGTGTGGGTTTTTCGCGATCGTCGTCGCGGCCAATCTGGAGCGGCCGACGGAATTGGTGAAGTTGCTATCGCCCGAGGATATCCGGCATCTGTGGATTAGCGGCTGGTTGATCTTTCTGGCGATGGTTTTTGACGGTTTGGATGGCCAAGTGGCTCGTTTATCGAAAACGACCAGCGACTTTGGTGCCCAGTTGGATAGTCTTTGCGATCTGGTGACGTTTGGCGTTGCGCCGGCGTTTCTCGTCGTAAAGATGTGCCCCCGCTTCGAGTACATGCACCGCGAGACGGTGTGGATCATCGCGACCTGCTATGTTGCTTGTGCGGCGATGCGGTTGGCCCGATACAACGTCGAAACGGCTGATGAGAGCAGCGACGAAGGCCATCTCCACTTCAGTGGCCTTCCCTCGCCGGCCGCCGCGGCAACGATCGCCGGTTTTGCGATCATGCTCAATACCTTGCGGAACACGACGCTTTTCGATACGACCCAAGCGGAGCAAACGCTCCAGGTGATTTTGCCGTTTATCGCCTTGGGACTGGCTTTGATGATGGTTTCGCGGATCCCGTATCCGCATGTGATGAACCAAATTTTCCGTGGGCGGCACAGCTTTGGGCATGTCGTTGCGATTGTTTTTGCCGCCGTTGCCGTCGCGGCCATCCGAGGTTACTCGGTACCGGTGATCTGTCTCGCATTTTCCTTTTCGGGACCGGTTGTATTCGCATGGCGGAAACTGGTCAGACCTCGGAAAGAGGCGGGGCAGCGGAGTAGTTGATAGTTTGTAGCTTTATTGAGTATCAGGTATTTAAAATCGCAAGTATTTAAGCCGGAATTGGGACGTTCGTCCCTATTCCGGATCCGAAATAGGGCACGCTTCGCGGCCTAATTTCGGCTTGGGAGAGAAAAAAATAGTAACTTTATCAACCTGAGGCTCATAAAAAATTTTTCACCGAAGAGAACAAGCAAAAAGAGTGAGGTAAGAGACTTATGTTTTCCGGAATCGTCGAAGCGTTAGGGACCGTGGCCGAAATTCGTTCAGAGCCGCCCGGAGTTTGGCTGATTGTGCGTGATCCGCTCATCGCATCCGAAACGGCCGTCGCCGATAGTATCTCGGTCAATGGCTGCTGCTTGACCGTCGTCGAAGTGAAAGACGACACGGTCGCGTTTCAGGCCGGCCCGGAAACCCTCGCGAGAACCAATCTGGGTGACTTGAAAGAAGGAAGCCCGGTCAATCTGGAGCGTGCCTTGAAGGTGGGCGATCGGCTGGGTGGCCACTTTGTCAGCGGGCATATCGACGGTACCGGCACGCTGATCGAGCGAAACGACGACGGTGAGTGGTCGACGTTTTGGTTCGAGCTCTCGCCCGAGTTGAGCCGCCAGATGGCCTCGAAGGGATCGATCGCGATCGATGGTGTCAGTCTGACGATCGTCGATAGCGAGCCGCACCGGTTCAGTGTTGCTCTGATTCCTTACACGCTGGACGTGACCACGCTCGGCCCGATGAAAGTGGGCGACAAGGTGAATCTGGAGACCGACATCCTGGCGAAGTATGTCCAGCGACTCGACGAATCGCGTCTTTGGGATACAAAATAGCCATCGAAAAAGTTTTTGGTGTTCCTCCCTTGCACTTCGTCAGGGCAAGCCCTGACCTACGAACTGAAAACTATTACTATGCGTATTCTTTTGGCTGCGCCGCGTGGTTTTTGTGCGGGCGTGAACATGGCGATCGAGAGTCTGGAGCTGGCCGTGCGCCGGTTCGAGGCGCCGATCTACGTGTTCCACGAGATCGTACATAACCGCTGGGTGGTCGAGCGTTTTCGAAAGATGGGCGTTATTTTTGTGGACCGGATCGAAGAGATCCCGCTCGGCTCGCATGTGCTCTACTCGGCCCATGGTGTCTCGCCCGAGGTGCGACAAGCGGCCGAAGCCCGCCGGCTCCAGGTGGTCGATGCGACATGCCCTCTGGTCACGCGGGTGCATCGCGAGGCGATCCGGTTGGCAAGCGAAGGGTATACGGTCATCCTGATCGGACATCGTGGACATGACGAGGTGGTCGGGGTTCTGGGCGAGGCTCCCGAAGCAATCCGCCTGGTCGGGTCGGTTGACGAGGCCGAGACGGTCGAAGTGGACGATCCGGATCGAGTGGCCTACCTAACTCAAACGACCCTCTCCGTGGTAGATGCGTGCCAGATCATCGATCGGCTGCGAGAGCGTTTTCCTTCGATTGTGGCCCCCAAGGGTCGAGATATCTGCTACGCGACCCAAAACCGCCAAGAAGCGGTCATGCAACTTGCCCAAGAGGCCGATTTCGGGCTGGTCGTCGGTAGCCAAAACAGCTCGAACAGTCGCCGCTTGGCAGAGATTTTTGGAACCTGTGGCGTCCCCGCCCTGTTGATCGATGGCCCGAGCGAAATTCATCCCGAACAGTTTACCGGCTCGGAAACGGTCGTCATCACGGCCGGAGCCAGTGCCCCGGAAAACGTGGTCCAAGATTGCATCGCGATGCTTCAATATCATTTCAACGCCTCGCTCGAAACGCGAACGATTTGTGTCGAAGACATTTGTTTTTCGCTGCCGAAGGAGTTGCGTGAAGACAAAAAATTGCCATGAAAATTGCCGAAGTCGAATTTGCCCTTATCGAACTGCGACGGCGTGTCCATCCGGCAGGCGTACGGCGTTTGATGGTGCAGATGACGACCGATACCGGCTTGACCGGTTGGGGCGAAGCCCGTTCGGTTTGGCGGAGCGACGAACTGCTTGCACGTCGAGAGGCGATTCTCGCGATCCTGGCCGGCCGATCGGTTTATGAAATCGAAGAGCTCGGCGTTCTCGATACGTTGGCCGACCGCTCGATCCGATGCGCGATGGAGACCGCCTGCTGGGACCTGATCGGTCGGTCGATGCAACAACCGCTTTGTCACCTTTGGGGTGGCGGCTATCGGCGTCGAATTCCGCTGGCGGTCCGACTTCCCTTCGGCTCGCCCGACGAGATCGCTCGGCTTTCGGGCGAGTTGGCCGACCAGGGCATCCAGGCACAGATTATCGTTTCGACCGGTGATCCGGAGACCGATGTCCAGATTGTGGCCGCGATTCGTGAGCAAGTCTCGCAACGGGTGGAGCTCCGTTTGGATGGGCGAGAGACCTACTCGCGGGATGTTGCACAGCAGTTATGCCTCAACCTGGAGCCCTACCGCCTCCAGTTTTTCCTCGACCCGATGGCCAAGCCGAGCGGGCGGGACTGGTCGACGCTGGCAGCCCACACCACGGTCCGGCTGGGAGCAGGCCGCTCGATCCGCTGTCCGGCCGATCTTTTCGAGCTTGCCCGTTTAGGGGCCGTTCGTTATGTTACGCTCGATTTGCATAATGTTGGCGGGATCCAATCGGCCCGCCGTTGTATCGCGGTCGCCGCGTCGGCCGACATCCGCCCGGTGCTGTCGTGTGGCTCTTCGCCTGGCCCGGCACTGGCGGCGATGCTCCACCTGGCCGGTTCCGAGCCGGCAGCCGCTTGGTGTAACGAGACGGCCCACTATCGACTTGAAGGGGATATTTTGTTAGAGTCGCTCGAAGTGACCGGCGGCATGTTGACCGTCCCCCAAGGCCCCGGGCTGGGGATCGAGATCGATCGAGCCAAGTTTGAGCAATATCGAATATGAGAAGTGTCATCGTGAAATTTGTAGGGCTGTTTATTGAGTCTCAGATATCTAAAGTTACAAATTTGGTAAGTGTTTATGCATTGGTTAGCGGCGGGGGGTGTACCCGCGTATTAAGCCTTTTTTTAAGCG
>JASFHG010000337.1:0-4929 GCA_050123355.1 Planctomycetia bacterium | reverse complement strand
CAGCAACGCACCTTTCCCGCTGGGCCAGGTCGTCGGCCGTCAGACGACGATCGACTGCACCTCGGACAAAATCCAAAAGTACATCCGTGCCGAACTAACCCGAAAAGAAGGCAAGCACACCCACCGCGTCTTCACCAACCCGTTCGGCGTGCAGAAATAACCGGGTGTCATGCTCGCGACCGTAAGGTCTTTAGTGAATATTGGTTATGTCGATTCGCGTTTAGGTTTTTCGTCTTGGTTTTTCTCCTCGGGCTACGGATAGTCATCCAAAGATGGCGATTGGGCTTGTTTTACCCCCCCTTTTTTGGTGGATTCTTTAGTGAAATGCCTTTTTCGCGTGACAATTTCGCTTTTAATCTGCCTCTTATTGTGACAATATATATAAAGTCATTTTGAACCACAACATTAAGGGGCAAACCATGCCAAGGCCACGACGTCGTCAGCAGCATACTCACTCAACTCGACGAAGATTGTTGCTCGAGTCTTTGGAAAAACGATTTTTGATGGACGCCACGGCAAACGGTCTGGTTGGCGACGCATTTGAGGTCCACCAGAATGACGATCCGCAACTTTTCGACGTCTTGGCAAACGATGTCTTTGGCAACGATTACGCTGGCCAAAAGCGAATCACGTCGGTCAGCTACGGCAGCGAAGGTGGCCGCGTCGACATCTCTGACGATGGTCTTTTTCTGCAATACTCACCCCCGGCCGATTTCGCAGGCTCCGAAACGTTCGTCTACTATGTCGACAACACGCTGTCGGCCACGGTGACCGTGTCGATCGATGCGCCGCTGAATCCCGATCAGTACGAGATCTTGCCAACCGGTGAAGGAAAGGTGCTCGACGTTCTGGCCAACGATCCATTCTGGGCCAATTACGATGGCCCGGGCAAGATCACTGCGGTAAGCACCACGGCGTTGGGCAACGAGCTGACGATCGCCGAGGACGGCAAATCGCTTCTCTACACCCCGGCCAGTGATGCCGATGGCAAGGATTCGTTCGTCTATATTGTCGATGGCCTTTATCCAGCAGAGGTCACGATCAACATTCCCAACCCGTTGACCAATGACCAGTTTCACGGGCTGGTCGAGCAGAGCGAAAACAATATTTTGGATGTGTTGTCGAATGACCCCTTCTGGGATTCTTATCCAGGCGAGAAAAAGATTACCCACATCATCGGACTCGAGCATGGCGGTGAGTTGACGATCGCCGACGATGGCAAGTCGATTTTTTACACGCCGGCGACTGATTTCTACGGTTCCGACAGCTTCACGTATGTCGTGGACAACATGTATGAAGCTACTGTCAGTCTGCAAGTCCACCATCCGGTGCGAGACGACTCTTTTGAGGTCGACACCAACACGGTGAACTTCTCGCAAACCCTTACCGACAATGACAGCTTTTCCTATCGGGAATACGGTCATCAGATCGATCGAGACGTGGTTGACAACATTACCTGGGTCGGTGAAACGTTGGCGGGCGGGACCGTTACGATCCGAGAGGACGGTCAGGGCGTTTATTACTCGGCGCCCGCCGGGTTTGAGGGAACCGACACCTTCGACTACATCGCCGACGGCAAGTACCGAGCCACGGTAACCGTCAACGTTACGTCACCGGTTCGCAACGATTATTCCAGGTCTTTCCGGGACATCTACGAAGACACCACCGGCAACGTTCTGGACGTGCTGGCCAATGATTTTATAGGAAATGGCTATGACGGTCCCCGCATTATCACTGCGGTGGGCGAAACAATCTCGGGCGGCACGGTAACGATCGCGGCCGACGGTCGCTCGCTCATCTATACGCCGGGAGAAGGTTTTCGCGGAACCGACACGTTTACCTACACCGTCGACGGTCAGTACCAGGCCAAGGTATATGTCAAAGTATCTGCACTTGCTGACGGAGATTCATACAAGTTCTATTCCGATCCGACCCAGACGGAATGGACGTTGGACGTACTGGCCGATGATCATTTCGACGACAGCCACTACTCCGGCCCGGGCATCATTACCGCGGTCGGTGCGACGCAAAAAGGCTCGACCGTTACCATTTCCGAGGACGGAAAATCGATTCGATTTATCCTGGCTGCCGGAGGTGTCGCGGAGAACTACGACACGTTCACCTATACCGTCGACGGCCAGTACGAAGCCACGGTACGTGTTTCCTTCTACGACTGTCTCGATAACGATTTGTTTGTGGTTGACCAGAACAGCACAGACGTGGTGCTCACGCCTCTGGAAAATGATTTCAAACACTGGAATGATGGTACCCGTCACCACGCACCTTACGATGGCCCGCGTTTGATCAGCTCGGCTACGGCAGAGCATGGGACGGTAACCGTCGCGGCCGACGGCAAGACGTTGCTCTACACAGCCGTGGGAGATTTTACCGGCCAGGACAAAATTACCTACACGGTTGACGGCGTCATGCAGGAGACCGCCGAAGTACAGGTTATCCGACGCGTTCGCGACGATCAGTATTATGTGGAAGCCGGCAGCAGCGAGAATGTGTTGCCCGTGCTGGTCAATGACCTTTTCGGCGCCGACTACACTGGGGCCGGTCTTATTACCTCGGTAACCGCCACAGAGGCGGGCGGCACCGTCACGATCAGCGAGGACGGCAAATCAATCTATTACACCCCGCCGGCAAACGGCCAGGGCTTCACCGGTGAAGATCGCTTCACCTACATGGTTGACGGCCAGTTGAAGGCCGAAGTGGTCATCAACGTGGAGATACCGGCCGCCGAACTCCTCTCGCAATTTGACTCTATCGACGAATTCAAAGAATGGCTCATCGCCGATGCCCTGCAGCGTTACGAGGACCTGTTCGGACAAGAAGTGACAGTCAGTCCTCCTTGGCTATACGATGCCGTGGGTGCTAGCGTTAGTATTGAATCCGGCCGGAGCCATTCGGACACGAACGTCCAAGTGGATGGCGTCGACGAGGGCGACCTTATCGAAAACGACGGCACGTACCTCTACGTGCTGGCCGATGGTCAACTCGTCATTACGAAGGCCTGGCCGGCTATGAACATGCGGGTCGCTTCGTGCACCGATATTGAGGGTGAAGCAATTGCCATGTATCTCAACGGCGACCGACTCACCGTCATCTCGCGAATCCCGACCGAAGTCGATCCAGGGTATAACGATCCATTCCGTCTAGAAAGCACGATCTATATAGAAGACGCGGGCTATTGGTTCCCGGGACCGTCATACACGTACCAAACTGCGGTATGTGTCTTCGACGTATCGAACCCGAAGTCGCCACAAATGGTCGAACAGACGGTGCTGGATGGCAACTACGTGGAATCGCGGCGAATCGACGACACGGTCTTCGTCGTGCAACGTGAAAACAGTATGGATTTCAGACTGCCCGAGCCCGAGCGAACGATTGTCGAGAACCCGGAAGATTCGGCCGATACCACTAATGAATCTGAAGTTCTCCTGAGATACAGCTCTACGTATGTGTACGAAACGCGCGAGGAGTATCTCGCTCGGATGGAGGCCGAGATCGACGCGTTGGTTGACGAGATGTTCCCGCATGCCTACAGCTACGACGCGGACGGAAATCTCATCGCCGACCAGTGGCTTGTCAGTCCCGAGGATATGTTTGGGGCGATCGGCGGCGGCAACCTTGTTTCGGTAGTTTCACTCGATATGGGCGACGACGTGCCGGGGATCGTCGCCTCGACAGGAGTGCTTACCTCCGGTGCGGACGTTATCTACGGCACCATGGACCATCTCTACTTGTTCGATGCCACGCGAACCGCTGAAGACGGAACCGTGACCCAGATCATGCAGTTCGACTGGAACGCCACCTCGGGCAACGTCGAACTTACCTCCGTCGGCCAAGTGGTCGGCGAAATAACCGATCAGTTCTCGGTCGACGAGTACGACGGTTATTTGCGAATTGCAACCACGATCGACAATACCCACAGCGGCAACTGGTCGGAGCGGTCAGAAAATATGCTGTTCGTGCTGCGTAGTGATCATGGAGTGATGGAAAACGTCGGCAGTCTACAGAACTTGGCACTGGACGAGACGATCCGTTCCGTCCGTTTTCTGGGCGATCGGGCATTCGTCACCACGTTCCGAGATATCGACCCGCTGTCCGTTCTGGATCTCTCCGATCCGGCCGATCCCACTTCCCTTGGCCACGTTACTATGCCCGGCTACAGCACCTACATGCAGGTGATCGACGCGAACCATATTTTGGCCGTGGGACAAAACACGCCGACCCGCCGTAGCGGTCCCGTCCAAATCACTCTTTTCGACGTGAGCGACCTGGCCCATCCGCAAGTGGTCGATAGCTACACGTTCGAGCGATTTTCCACGTCCGAGGCCCAAGACGATCACCACGCGTTTGGCTGGTTTGCCGAACACCAGACGCTTGCCCTGCCGGTAGCCCGAAGTTATTGGGAACGGGTTGACACCGACAGCGACGGCTATCGAGAGTCGCGGGTTGCCGCTCAAGAAGATGCCTTGTTCCTGTTTCACATCGACGTTACGGCATCGTCCCTGTCCGGCGACGGAATTGCACTACTCGGCCAGATCGACCATGAAACGCCCGTTTTGCGAGGCGCCTATATCGAAGACCGGCTCTACAGCGTTGCCAATGATGCAATTTACGCCGTGAGCATTACCGATCCCTCGATTTGCTTCTCCCAGGTTCATTTCGACGACGGGCTCAACAATGAGTCCACGGGTCAAGAAATCAATTCGGCCGACATCGTCCAATCTCAGAAAGACACTTTCCTTCGAGCCTTCAAGCCGTTATTTGTCGGACCGGCAATGCTGCCAACCGGCCGGCAGTATTCCCGTCCTTTCCAACCAACAACCACCGAATATCGTGCCGACTTCCCTAAGATATCTGCACCGGAAGCGGTCGATGTTGCTCTTAGTGAAACGAAAACCGTCGCGGAAAGAAACA
>JASFHG010000336.1:0-4937 GCA_050123355.1 Planctomycetia bacterium | reverse complement strand
ACCAGAAACTCTATAAAAAACAACCCCTCTACTTCTCTTTCGACGATACCATCGTGCCGTCGATCAGGCTGGTTTCGGGGGCGATGATCACGGTTTGGCCGGGCTGGAGGCCTTTGAGGACTTCGGCTTCTTGGTCGTTCATCAGGCCGATCGTGACGTCTTGGATTTTGGCGCGGCCGTCTTCGACGGCGTAGAGTTGCCACTGACTGCCTGAGCCGCGGAACAGGGCGGAGCGGGGGACGACGGTTGCGTTCGGTTTTTCGGCCGTGATGATCCGTGTTCGGACTCGATAGCCGACACCCAGGTGTCGGTCGGCGAGCAGTTGCTGGAGTTCACCCTCTTCGAAGTGGATAATCACTTTGACCCGTTGTTGTTCGACGCCGAGCGAGCTGATCTTGGTGAACCCGGCCGGGTAGACCTTCACAACCTTGCCGATCGCCGCTTCTTTCCCGATAGCCGGGCCGTAGATCTCCACCTTGTCGCCGATTTTCACGTCGACCACGTTGAGGCTGAGGATATCTGCTTCGACTTCGAGATCTTCGAGCCGCCCGATTTCCAAAAGCGATGTGCCGGCGGGCAAGAACTGCTGAACGTCGACGAACCGTTCGAGGACAACGCCGTCGACCGGGCTGATCATGGTGCCTCGTCCTTGATTTTCTTTAACCTGCTTCAGACGCGCCTCGGCTGCTGCTTTTTGCTCTTCCAAGACATCGACGGCAAGACCTTTGTTGTCGATTTGCTGCTGGATCATCGTAGGGAGTAGGTCGGTTGCCGCAGCAATGGCAGCGGTAGCCAGATGGACCAACTGATCTTGTTTGTAGTCTGCCTCACTCGCGGCCAGTTCGTATTCCGCTTTGTCTTTATCAGCCGCCGATTGGGCTCCCGGGTTTAATTTTTCCAAATTGATAGACCGATCATAGTCTTTTTGTCTCAGATCTCTTTTGGCCTCGCCCGCATCGACACGAGTCAACGCGGCCTTTACCGTTTCGTGCATCGATTCGACAAAATGTTTCGCCTGTTCTAGCGAAGTCTCTTCGACATTGATCGTGGATTTTTCCGTGATCGACGCTTTCAATTGCCGGACCATCGCTTCACTTTCGTCGACCGCCAGATTCAAGTCGATCGGCACCATCTTGGCGACGGTTTGACCTTTCTCGACTTTCGTTCCGGCGGTCAGCTCGATTCCCTCGACCAGGCCGCTTGACGGCATCGTGATCAGGTAGGTCTGCGGGAGCCGGGTCTTGCCGCGTTCGTCGACGAATTCGCGGATCGGCTTCTGGACCACCTGGACCGTATCGACCGGTGTCCCTTCTTGGGAGGTTGCGAAAAAGATTGCCAGGCCGCCGATGACGACGACGCCGATGATCATCCAAATCCAAGTTTTCATGATTCTATTCCTTCGATTGCAAAGCCTCGAGCCAGTCCATCTTGAGGATAGCTCGTTGCACGAATAATTGTGCCAATATACAAAACAGTAGTGCCAAAACGAACGTGGAGATCCACGTTGCGGCTGTGGATATGACGGGGAAGCGAAACAGTTCGCTGTCGTAGGAAATCGCCATTAGGATGGTCAGCCCGTAGCCGATCGGCATGCCGAGGATCGTGCCGAAAATCGTTACGATCAGGCTTTCTTGGAACAACAGGTTTCCGATTTGCCAAGGGCCATAGCCGAGTACGCGCAGGGTCGCGACCTCGCGCTGCCGCTCGGCCAGTCCGATCAGGGCGCTGTTGAGGATGCTGCCGAAAAAGATCGTGCCGGCGAACAGGATCAACGCACCGATGAATCCGAGCATGCTCTGGATCAACGTCTCTTCCAAGTTTTTCACCATGTCGGAGCGGCAGTTCACCGCCTGGATATACGGGAGCTGTTTGAGTTCAGCGAACAATTCTTTTTGTATTTCCGGATCGCGATCGACCAGCAGTTGAACCTCGTTGCTGCTTCGATGTTCGCCGATCAGATGGTTGAGGTAGTCGAAGTCGGCATAGACGGCCGTGCCGAGGTAGCTCTCGGCGATTTCGAGCACTTGGACGCGATGTTCTCGCCGTAGCCCACGTGATGTTTTGAAAGTGAGATAGTCACCCCGCTCGACGTGGAGTATCTCGGCCATCTTGCGGCTCATTGTCAGGCCGGTCGGGTGGATGGGGATCGGGTTGGCATCGAGGTCACGCGGCACGGTCAGTTTCGCGTTGGGCAGGAGCCCGATGACCGCCCCTTTTTTATGATGCGAGCCGTTGGTGAACGTTCCGGCGATACTGAGTTTCGGCTCGGCCAGCTCGACGCCCGGTAGGTTTCGGATTTCCAAGAGAGCCGCCTCGCTCCGCTGATCCTTGAAGCTCAAGTCGATGTCACTCCGCATGACCCATTTGAATTGGAAGTCGACCAGGTAGAACGAGCCTTGCAGCATCATGAAGCCGCTAGAGAGCATCGCTGCCCCCATCGCTGCCGCGAAAATGCCGGCGAGCGTCCGCATTCGATTTCGGACTACATTCCGCACGACCATCCGCCAACCGGTACTTAGGCGTGACCAGAACCAGCCGATCCGCTCCAACAAAATCGCCTTCCCGCCGCGGGGAGGCTTTGCCCGCATCGCTTCGGCCGGCTTGAGCTTCAACACCAGTCTGGTGCCGTGAAGACTGCCGATCACGCCGCAGACGACGCTGATTGCCATGCCCGAAAGTTGGATGTCGGTGTAAAAAGCGTTGTCGAGTCGCGGGAACGAGTAGAACATGCGATACATGATCGTCATGCCCTCGGCCATGTAGTAGCCGATCAAACCTCCGGTCAGCCCGCCGACCACGCCGACGGCCAGCCCGAATTTGAGGAAGTGCAAGAAGACTTGACGGTTGGAGTAGCCCAGCGCCTTGAGCGTTCCGATGACGGTCCGCTGCTGCTCGACCAGTCGTGTCAGGAGAACGTTGAGCACGACGGCTGCCACACCGAGAAAGATGATCGGCATGACCACCGCGAAGCTGGCAAGTCCTTGGATTTCCTGGGTCAGGTATCGGTTCGATGCTTGGTCGACCAGCGGTGTGGTCGTGATCACGCCATACGGCTCGAGCATCCGCTCCGCCTCGTCGAGCGTCGCCTGTTGCGAGACGTTGGTTCCTGGCGAGTAGACGCCGAGTACCTGGTTGGCCGCCCCGTCGAAATCGAAGACGTCCTCGGCATAATTTTGTTTCAAGTAGAACACGCCGAAGTGTTCCGGGTCGGGCACGATCGCCCCGGGCGAGAGCAGGTAGACGAACTCACTGCTGATCGCGGTTCCGACGATGAACAGCTCTTGTCGGCGGTTGTTCAGGATGAGGTAGATCCATTGACCGGGTGCCAGGTGGTGTTGTTCGGCAAAAGCTTCGTTGACGATTACCTCGTTCTCACGCTCGCCGGTGAAGTAGCTGCCGCGGCGGAGGAAGATGTCGTTGACCGTTTCGGCTCGTCGCTCGGGCAGTGAAAGAACCAGCCCGTTGATCGGCTTTTCGCAGTCGGGCAAGTCGACGGTCGTATAAAAACTGATCCGTGGTCGGATCGCCGCTACGCCCGGCAGCTTACCAATTTCCTCGATCTCGGCCAGCGGTGCCTTTTTCAGCTCGACCGTAAAGTCGGCCATGCGACACTGGCTGTAATAGTCGGCCTTTGCGGTTTCCAGACTGCGATAGACGGTCGCCATCGAGACATAGCATCCCACGCCCAGCATGATAATGAGGCAGATGGCAAGCAAGAGCCAAACCGAGGCCCAAAACTCGCGGCCGAGTTTTCGATCCAGGACGCTCACCAGACAATATCCTCGGGCGGGACTACTTTCGTGTTGATTTTTTCCTCGATGACCTGACCGCTACGCAGCCGGATGATCCGGTCGGCCGCCTGGGCCAGGGCACTGTTGTGCGTGATCATGATGATCGTCATCCCCAGTCGATCTTTCAGATCGACCAGCAGCCGCAAAACCCGCTTGCCTGTCGCGAAATCCAATGCTCCGGTCGGCTCGTCGCAGAGTAACAGCTCGGGATTTTTTGCCAATGCCCGTGCGATTGCCACACGCTGTTGCTCGCCGCCGGACATCTGCGATGGGAAGTGATCGACCCGATCTTCCAGACCGACCAGTTTCAGCGCTTCGAGAACGTTCATTGGGTTCTTGCTGATTTCAGTCGAAACCATCACGTTCTCACGAGCGCTGAGCGTTGGTACAAGATTGTAAAACTGGAAGACGAAGCCGACCGTCTCGCGGCGGTATCGCGTCAACTCGCGGGCAGAGAAGCCACTGAGCAGTTGTTCACCAAACCAGACCTTGCCGCCGGTCGCGGTGTCGAGGCCACCGATGATGTTAAGGATCGTCGACTTGCCCGACCCACTCGGCCCGACCAGTGCCAACAGTTCGCTGCGCTGCACCTCCAGCGATACGTCGCGCGCTGCCTGGACCTCGACCTCGCCCATCTGGAACGTCTTGTCAACATGTTCCAAGCGGATCAGAGGGGGCGCTGCGGTTGCTACAGAATCATTCGAACTTTTCGGCAGGGGGCTTGCCATGGCTGTGGTTCCTATAGTCCATTCAAACGGGGGGTAATGTGTAGATTTCCACTTGAAAATATAGGTTTATTCCACCCCCCGGTCAATTCCGTAAAATGGGCTTATTGCGTAAGAAAAAAGAAAAAACTTCGCAATATCTTGTGGTTTCCGGTGGATTGGCCACAAGATATGGGGGGTGGTGACAAGTGTTTCGTGCACAGTCGGATAGGCGGTAAAAAGAATGGAGAGACCGGCAAAGCCAAAAAATAAAAAGGCCTGAGCATTTTTGGTGAAAGAGTACAGGAGCTAAAAGTGTTCAGGTTCGCAGCAAGAAACGGTTCCCGGACTGCTTTGTAGAAAACTGAACTAAACTGGGAATTAAGGCGTATTTAGGTGCATGGGGAGCACTAGCAAATCGCCACGGAGGGTTTTGATGACG
>JASFHG010000335.1:0-4951 GCA_050123355.1 Planctomycetia bacterium | reverse complement strand
CACACGCATCGAGGTGTCGAGTCGCTCCATCGTATACTGCATCCGGAACCCGCCGACGGGCCCGATGTGGCCGGTCAGCTCGCGACGTGAGCTCATTCGCTGAATGTTACCTTGAAACTCTTGCTTGAGCATCCCGACCAGTTGGTTCAGAGGCACGAAGGTAAGCTCGCCGTTTTTGAGTTGAAAGTGGACCTCGTGACCGTGAACGACCTTCGAGATCGGCGTCGGGTAGCTCTCCAACTGTTTGGCCTCGGCGGGCGACTCGGTGAGAATCGTTTGCTGGGCGATCAAATCCTCCAGCTCTTTTTCCGCGCGACTGATCTCGATCTGCTGATTGAGGGTTACTTTGGATTTACTATCGAGCCGTTCCTCTTTTTCACGAAGCTCACGGTTGAGCAGTGCCCGTTTATAGGCAAGCGCCTCACGCTGTTTTTCCTGAAGCAGGGCGACGCTGCTGAGGTCGTCATATTTTTCGACGACCTCGAAGATTTCTTGCCGGATCGCCAGCTCGGTATCGAGATCTTTTTTCAGCTCGGCCTCTTCTTGATCGAGACGTTCGACGACGGCCGACGGCGCGTTCTTCACCCGCACTCCGATGACCAACACGAGGATGATCAGGATCCCGACGATATTCCCGACAATGTCGAGAAACGAGTCTTGGCCCGTGCTATCGATTTCTTCTCGTCGCCGCATGATTTACGTTCCTATCTTTTTCTTCTCGACGCCGCGCGATTCACATCCCCGTTCTTTTTCTGCTCAACAACAAATCCACTATCCTCGAAGAGGGTTTGCAGGTCGGCGAAACGGGACTCGCCGCCGGGATGGACCTGGACGGAAAGGATCGGTCGCCAGTACATCTCTTCCCCGGCCGTTCCCCACGACTCGACACGATCCCAAACGGCCGAGACCAGCTCGTTGACCGATTCGCGAGTTTGCGTTTTCAGCGGGATCATCTTGCCCGGGACCCCATGCCGTGTCGGACGCAGGACCAGGCGATCGCCGTGACACTCGATCGAAATGGGCCGGCTCAACGGTACACGATACGCGGCCTCCTCCGGCAAACACCAATCCTTGCCACGCTTCTCGGCGATGCTCCCCTTTTTGGATGACGAGCTTCCGTGCCGCAACGAGGCCATCGCCGAACCGGGCTGCTGCAAATTCACCGAATTGGCCGAACCGGACTGTTGCAAATTTGCCGAATTGGCTGAACTGCCCGGGTTACTCGGACTGGCTTGCCACGGGTTCATCAGCGGCGCCTGCGAAGTCCGGTTCAACATCGGCGAATCGGTCGTGCCCGGATTACCGACCGCCAGTGGCAGAGGGATACTGCCATTGTTGCAAGTAGGATTATTGCAACCGCCAGACAAGCTGCCGGAGTTCGTGGAAACCGGCGAGAAGTGGGATGGCCACTCTCCTTTGATCTCGGGCATGGGCGCCGGCGGTGAACCTGGCCCGCCGGCAGACCCTTGCGAAGCACCTTGACCACTCGGAGTCCCCCGCGAAGCACCGGAGCCTTGCAGCCCGCCGCGGATACCGGGTGGCTGCCGAATCGGAGCGTCGGAAGAGGAGATGGTCGCGTTTCCATAAGTATTTCCGGAATTCGGCCGGCCCGGGCTGTTCCCTTGGGTATGGGGATAACCGCCTGCTCCGACTCCGGGCGGCTGCAAGAGCCGAGGCACCTCTTGCGAGTCGGTCGCCCCTCCACCTCCGGAGCCCGTCAACGGATTGAGCATCTGCGGCACCGAGGGTTGCGTACCTGACATGCCGGGAGCTCCCGACGTACCCGGAACGTTTCCGCTGCCCATCGTGCCCGGGTTTTGCAAAGGTGCCGTTGCTCCCTGTCCGTTGGCCCCCATCACTCCATAGCCGGATCCGCCCAAGCCCGAAAGCGTGTTCCGAGCGGTCGTCGACGCAGAACCGGTCATGCCGTTACCGGTCTCGGTCATGCCGTTACCGGTCCCGGTCATGCCATGGTTCACCGTCGGCTGGGGTGCCGTCACTCGATTGCCGCCGTTATAGGAACCGGGGTAAGCCGGCACGTTCGACGCAACACCCCCGTTCGGAGGAACATTGGGACGGACATTCGCGCCGGGATTGGTGTTGGGATACTGAGGATACCCGGAGACCGGGCGACGTGGCCGCACCGGCTTCAAATCCTCCACCTTGCCTCGATAAGGAACGATGCCCCCCTTCGAAGGCGAAACCGTATAGTACTGCTGTCCTCCATTGCCGGATCGTGCAAAGTTCGGATCGTTATACAAACGGGGCACCGCTTGGGCCAAAGCCTGCCTCTTGGAACGAGCAAACTCGATCTCCCGCAACACGACCTGCTTCAGACGCATGTCCGGCTCGTTGAAGTCAAGCTTCATGTCGTCTTCGACAAACTCGTAGCCAAACTCCGAGTCCCACGACCGCATGGCATCCATCGCCGCACAATAACTCTCGATACCGGTCTGACGGACGAGCAGCAGCGGATAAGGACGGCCCAACCGGTCGCTGAATTGATACTTCTGCTGGAGGTAGGCGGCCTTCGCTCGCAGTGCCGCGGCCAACGGGTTGTCCGGCCCGAAGAACCCGACAAAGTCCGATTCCTGCAAGCGGACCCCTTCAGGCTGCAAAAAGACCCCATCGGCACGACACTCGACATAGATCGGATGCCGCCGCGTTTCGTTCGGACCATGATAGGGGACCACGGCATAGGACTTGTCCTTGCCGGTCATCTTTTTCATCTGCTCGTTCACCTTTTGGCGAGCCATGGCGATTTTCGCCTGCAAATGAGCGAGTTTCTCTTGCAACTGCTTGGAATTTTCCGGCGTCGGGTCTTCCTGCTCCAGCTTTTGGAGCGTTTTGGCCAGATCGATCACTTCATTACGCAGCCGCGACGTGTCACTTTCGACATAGCCAAGTCGACTTCGAAGCTCGGACAGCTTTTCGCGAGTCTTGCGGAGCGACGTCTTCAGAATGTCCGCCCGCCAAGCAGAATCTTCACGCTGTTCGACCAAGTTGGGCTTTCGTTCCATCTGGGCCTTGATCGCTTCACGTTCCGCCTGCGCTGCCGCCTCGTGCGAGATAATGACCAACAGCAAAATCAACGCGCCCATCGTGCATATCAACACGGCCAGGAACGGGAACATCGAAATACCCCCATCCTCGCGGCGACGTCGGTCTTTGTGTGAACGGCTTGTCATGCGGATGCTTTTCGTACGTGGAGCAAAATGGAAAACGAACCGGCCGGCGGACTACGCAGCGGAACTGGACTCTTCGGGCGAATCGAGCTGGATATTGCTCGACGGGACCTCCGCAAGGCGGGCACTCAAAAGATGAATCGCGGCGGTAAGGCTCGTCGAAATCTGTTCGAGCTGGTTCGAGCGGGTCAATGACGCTAGGTTGCGGTTCAACGCCTCTTCCAGTCGAGCCACCTGACCGGTCGCCTCGACGGTCTTTTGCAGGACGAGCACCTGACGCTCGACCGATTCCTCCAACGAGGTGGTCGCTTGAGCGGCCCCTTGAAGACCTTCGTTCACCTGGCTCCAATGCTCACGGTTTTCCGCGGCCAAAAGGACTTCGTTTCTGGCCAGCTCCTCGGCATGCTCCTTCAAACTCCTCGACAACGAAGTAACCAAAGCAGTCTCGAGCTGCTTGCCCGCCGTCGCAGTCACTTGCGCCCAACGCTGCTCGGACGCCTCGATCGACTCGTGCCATAACTGGGCCTGCTGGCGAACCAACTGCTCGGACGCCCGGACCATCGTCTCGGCCATCTGGCGAATCGCATAGACCTGGCCATCGGGCGAAGCACCGACCGACTGAAACCGACCGAGCAACTCTCGCTCGACAACGTGATCCACCAGCCGTGCCAAACGTTCCTCGGCCTGACTGACCAAATATTTCGCGAACATCAACACGATCGAGAGTGACAACGCCTGGATCGTCGTGGCAAACGCGACACTCAACGACGCGGTTACCAACGGAATCGAGTTGGTCAACTGCTCGGGCGAAAGCTTCGCGATCGCCATTGTGATACCGACGACCGTCCCCAGGAAGCCAAGAATCGGAATCGCCCAAATCACGACGCGGAACAAAGCATACTCGTTATAGACCCGATCCGCTTCCAAGTCCGACGCACATCGAAGCTCTTCGTCGAGGTGGTCCGCCGTCCCGCTCCGCACCATCCGATCCAACACGTCGCGAACGCGACACGTGACCTTGTCGGCCGGGGTCTCCTCCGCCATCCGATCGAGCTCGTCAACAACAGGACCACACTCCTCGAGCCGGAGCAACGTCCGGGGCTGATACCCCTGGGCGGACGGATCGGTCGCACCCCCGCCCGAAACCGCCTCGGACGAAAGTACCCGATCCTTGGTCACCTGGTGAAGTCGAGCCCACGACGAAGCACGAACCACGGCAAACATCTTGTTCATCAAGGCGGCAAGCCCGACGAAGAAGAGGGTCGTCGTCACGTACTCGATCGGGTGTCCGGCAAAATACTCTTGCACAAACGGATGATCGAGCCACCATATTGTATTGACAGCGGTATAGAACACGACCGAAGCGGCTGAACCAACGAGCAGCGGAGATCGTAGTATGGAAAACAGTATGCGGATCGTCTGTTTCACCTTTATGGTTCCTTTGTAAGGGCCTGAATTTCATCAACGCGAATCGCGGCCGTTTTTAACTGCATTAGCAAACATATCTTGGCCTGCGCGTAGAAAACTACACTTATTCCTACAATCGGCAGAAAAGGGCAAACCGGATAAGAGGAAAAGGTGAAAAGAGAAGCACAGGCCGGATAATCGGAAAATTTTAACCAAAGTAAAAACCGGCTCCTGCCCGATGACTTTAGTAACGTCGTGTAAAACTCTTCCGAAGTTCAAACCTTTTGACCATCGACACTTTTTTATAAAGTATTAATATTTCTCGGGTTACCTAACATCATCACATTTTGACGGCACCG
>JASFHG010000334.1:0-4954 GCA_050123355.1 Planctomycetia bacterium | reverse complement strand
TCTTAGTGATTCTATCGAAAGCTGTGACGAGAAGGCTCACTTTGAGCAGATTGAGGAAGAGCGTTTTGCCGAGGCGGAAGGACAAACTTGTAAAGCAAGACGTAATCTTGCCGGTGCTTATTTGATGGGATTATGGGGGTTGCCGGATCACATCGTTGATGTTATTGCATATTATTCTTCACCAAGCGACTCTTCGGATAATGAGTTTGGTCCCTTGGCGGCAGTACATGTTGCCAATACCATTTTGGAAGAAGGAGTCGCCGGCATAGCCGAAAAACCTGACCCGATTGATATGGATTTCTTGAAGAGGATCGGTTGTGCAGACCGGTTGGATCGATGGCGCGAGATCTGTCTTTCCACCAAATCAGAAGGAGTACTTTCATGACTGAGCGAATTCTTTGCGTCGATGACGACCCTAACGTCCTGCAAGCCTATCAGCGTGCATTGCGCAAACGATTTCACTTCGAACTGGCTTTGGGGGGAGAAGAAGGCCTCGAGGCAGTTCGCAAGCAAGGACCCTACGCGGTTATTGTGGCGGATATGCAGATGCCCGTGATGAATGGGGTTCAGTTTTTATCCAGAGTAAAAGATATTGCCCCCGATACCGTGCGAATGATGCTTACGGGCAATGCGGATCAACAGACGGCACTTGAGGCAGTGAACGCGGGCAGAATCTTTCGTTTCATGACCAAGCCGTGTCCGCCGGACGAGTTTGCCGGGGCGTTGGATGCAGGTATTGCGCAGTATCGTCTTGTGGTCGCAGAGCGAGAGCTGCTGTCCAAGACACTTAGCGGTGCCATTAAGATGCTCACGGAAGTTCTTTCGCTGACCAGCCCAACCGCGTTTGGGCGTGCTTCGCGCATTCGCCAATTGGCTCATCAGATTCTCGAACAACTCGAGATCAAAAATGCCTGGCAGATCGAGATTGCAGCGATGCTTTCGCAAGTGGGATGCGTAGCCCTTCCCGAAGAAACGTTGTCGAAGGTGCAAAAGGGTGAACCGCTTTCACAGACGGAATCCGAAGATTACAAAGCCCACCCGTTTGTGGCTCGAGAACTTATCGGAAATATTCCGCGGCTCGATCAGGTTGCGGATATCATTGCGTGGCAGGACCAAAAATATGAGGGCGATTCGGATGAAGATCAGCAAGGAGAGCATAAGCACCGAGATGACATACCGTTGGGAAGCCGTATTCTCAAGGTAGCTTCGGACTTCGATATCTTGACGTCGACCGGTAGTACTCCGGAGCAGGCATTGGCGGAAATTACCGATCGCAGCGGATGGTATGACCGGACGATCGTCAAGGCATTGCGACAGGTGCTTCAGGTAACCGAGGTTCATGTCATTCGCCAGGTCAAGGTTTCTCAGCTCATCGACGGAGCCACGATTGCCGCCGATGTTGAGTCGATTGGAGGTACGTTGCTTTGTGCGCGAGGACAAGAGGTTACTCCTTCATTGCGAGCACGTTTGAAAACCTACTTGTCCAATATCGGTATTAAAGGCAAGATCAAGATTTTTGTGCCGGAAGAGATGGCGGATAAATTTGAAAAACCCTATGCCATGAGCGAGGAAGATTAGCGAAGTTGCTGATTGATCAGAAGTCAATGCGGAAATTGTTGCATTAGCAAGGAACAACGATGTGCGAGAAGACGAAACACAAAACCCGAAACCAGATTGTGATTTTAGCAATCGTTTTGATGATCACCTGGGCCGCCTTGGTCTATTTGGGATGGTTGCTTTACGGTTCTTATGAAGAGTCCCAGGTAATCCAAAACCGAGATCTGAGGATCAAGGAGCTTGGTGAATCGATCATGCATCAAAACGAAAAGTTGAGTGTCTATGCGCGTGCATTGGTGTTGACGGGTGATTCGCAGTGGCAGGACCATTATCGTCAGTGTAAGAAAGTCTTGGGAAAAGAGATCCAGGAAGCAATTGAGATTTCGTCCGGGGTGGTTAGTGCGAAAATACAAGATGAAATAAAGAGAGACGGCAGTGAGCTTGCAAAGCTTGAAAATCAGGCGTTCGACTTGACGTTGCAAGGAGAGTCCGAAAAGGCGAGAGAAATTCTTTTCGGATGGGAGTATGAATCGCGAAAACAAACCTGCGCTCAAGAGATAAATTCTTTTGTCGAGGATCTTGGTAGAGCCATTGATGTTAACCAGGAAAAAGCGAAAAGCTCCTATTTAATGAAGACGGGCATGGTTGTATTGCTCGCTTTCTTGTTGATAATCGCTTGGCTCGTGGTGCTTGGGGTTGCTATCGGTGTCCACCGAGATGCTTTGAAGCAAAGAAAAACGGAAGCACAATCACGAGCCATCAGTGATGCCGCGCTGGACGCTATCGTGATGATGGATCCGCAGGGAAACGCAGCTCGTTGGAATCCGGCCGCTCAAAGGATGTTCGGGTATTCCCCTGAAGAGATTCTGGGTCGTAATTTTCACGCGGTGTTGGCCTTGGAAGAGCATCAAGCGGCCGCCTTGGTGGGACATGCCCATTTTGCGAAAACGGGAGAAGGGCCCGTGATGGGCAAAGTTCAAGAGATGAAGGCACGGCGAAAAGACGGAACCGTTTTCCCGATTCAAATAACCATCGCGCCTATCCAATTGGAGGGCCAATGGTGGGCGGTAGGTATTATCAGGGACATTACTCAGCAAAAACGTGCCGAGGATGAACTTCGTCTCTCCGAATCGCGTTTTCGTGACGTGGCCAAGAGTAGCTCGGACTGGATCTGGGAGACCGATGGCAATGGGGTATGTACGTTCTGCTGCGAGAAGGTGGAAAATTGCCTTGGCTATTCGTGTGAAGAGATAATCGGGAAATCTTTGTACGATGTCATGCCGGAAGAGGGAAAGGGTCGCGCTAAGTCGGCTTTTAATAAGTTGTTTACCAATAAGGAGCCTATAAAAGACCTGGAGAATCGGCATATTACAAAGGATGGCAGAGAGGTCGTGTTGCTGGTCAACGCGGTTCCAATCTTGGACGAAGAGGGAAATATTACCGGTTGCCGAGGAGTCAATAAGGACATTACGGAGAGAAAACAAGCGGAAGAAAAACTCGCGGAGGCCCATGGAAAATTGAAGAGTGTCATGGATGCCGCCAACCAGATTTCCATCATTGCGACGGACCGGCAGGGAACGATTACCCTGTTTAATAGCGGTTCGGAAAGAATGCTCGGCTATAGCGCCGAAGAAATGATTGGCAAGCAGACGCCCGAGATTATACATCTTGAATCGGAAGTGATTCAGCGTGGCGAGGAATTGTCCGAAGAGCTCGGTCATGCGGTCGAAGGTGTTGAGGTATTTGTTGCCAAGCCCAGGGTGGAGGGTAGCGAAGAACGAACATGGACTTTCGTGAGAAAAGATGGTTCGCAGTTTACGGTCAACCTTATTGTTACGACGATCCGGAACGAAGAAGACGAGATTATCGGATTCCTTGGCGTGGCTCAGGATGTGACAGAACGGAGGGAAGCTGCCGCGAAACTGGAGAAGTCGGAAAAATTCCTGCAGGCCATCATTGATGCCATACCAGACCCACTGGTTGTGACCGACCTGCATCATGACATTGTTTTGGCCAATCAGATTGCCTGGAATTTGCATAAAGATGGTGATCTTGACCGGGAAAACCATAAATGTCATAAACTGTTTTTTGACAGGGAAATGCCTTGCACCGGGGTTGGATGCGAGTGCTCCATGCTGCGAGTGTTGGAAACAAAAGGTCCCGTTCGCGTGGAGCAGATTCATGGTGATTCTGAAGAGGGTGAGATTTATTACGAGGTCTCCTCCGCCCCCATCTTTGATGAGAAAAACGAAATTGTCAAGTTTGTAGGACTGCGACGTGACATTACCGATCGTAAACGTGCCGAGGAGCGGCTAAGGCAGAAGAACGCGGAGGTCGACGCCAGTTATGGACGTATTCGCGACCTTACCGATTCGATCGCGGATATCCTGTGGAGCTTCCGTGTTGACGAAAACGGTAAACGAGTCGAAGAAGAAATATCACAACAGGCCGATACGATCCTCGAGCTTGAAGAAGGAACGATTGGTAATAGTTGCGATAAGTTCTTTGAGTTTGTGCCTGAGGAGGATCTGGAACGTGTCATGAGCAGGCTTCAGGAGGCGATCAAGAATCCTGAAGAGGGATATGACGTTGAATATCGGCTTGTTTTGCCTGACGGCAAGGTGAAGTGGGTTCATACGCGAGGAACTTCTTCCATGCTCTTTGACGGAACGTCCAAGGTGTGTGGCAGGACTACGGATATTACCGATCGCAAAGAGGCGGAAAAAGAAATTCAGGAATACGCGGCATTGGTCAAGCAGAATAATGTCGAGCTGGAACGGCTTAAGGAAGAGGCGGAAGCCGCGAACCGCATTAAAAGCGAGTTCTTGGCCAACATGAGCCACGAGATTCGTACGCCCATGACGGCCATTTTGGGCTTTGCCGACATGCTTCTTTATGGTCTCGAAAATCCGGAAAATATTGAAAACGTCGAGACGATCAAGCGCAATGGTGAGCATTTATTGCGAATCATCAACGACATCTTGGATATTTCCAAGATCGAATCCGGTAAATTCCAAGTGGACAAGATGCATTGTTCGCATCATGATATTATTATGGATGTGGTTTCGCTACTCGAAGTAAAGGCGATTCCTAAAAAATTGGAGTTGAAAGTAGAATATGTGGGACCACAGCCGGAAATGATCGTTACCGATCCCGTCCGTTTACGCCAAGTCCTTGTCAACCTTGTCGGAAATGCCATTAAATTTACCGAAACGGGAAGCGTGAAGATTGTGGTGCAACTGGTCAAGGATGCCGAAGGAGAATCACTGCTGCAATTTGAAGTAATTGATACCGGTATCGGTATTCCGGGAGACCAAGTAGATAAAATTTTTGAGGCTTTCGTTCAGACAGACGGGTCGGCAAAGCGTAATTTCGGCGGCACGGGCTTGGGACTTGC
>JASFHG010000333.1:0-4961 GCA_050123355.1 Planctomycetia bacterium | reverse complement strand
CGACCGGATCGAGACCTACCGCCCCCAGAACCAATTTCAGGCATGGCTTTTTCGGCTGGCTCATCGGATTTGGGTGGATGATTATCGCCGCCAACAGTCCCGATCAAGCGTCGCACTCGAAGAGGCCCATTCCGTTCCTGCACAGGACCAAGGCCCCGTCGAACGACAGATCACTGAAGAGACCAAGAACCGGATCAACAGTGCGATAGAAACGCTGCCCGATCCGATCCGCGAGACGCTCTTGCTTCGCGTCGATGGCCAATTGACCTGTCGCGAGATCGCCGAAGCACTCGAATGCCCCCTCGGCACGGTCCTCTGGCGTCTCCGCGACGCACGACAGCGACTCACCAAAATTTTGGATCCATAATATCAAAAATTCAAAAACCATGAAAAAACTCAACCACGAAGAGAACCGATTTTTCGACCGGCTTGCTGATCGAGAGTTGCCCGAACCGGACGAAGCGTCTCGCGAGGCAATCCTCGCTCACGCGGCTGCTCATGCGACGGAAGAGACTTCCACAACGGTGCGACGACCGTCGTTGACCGGACATCGCAAACCGTACCGACAACGGACGGCCGTCGCGATTGCCGTCGGCGTGGTGCTCGCCGTTTTGGGTATCAGTTTGTGGAACGCATCCCAGACCGGCCCAGCCCCCAATGACACCATCGATCCCCAAGAGCCTCAGGTGGCACATACTCCTGTGGAAAAGCCTCAGCCGCTGGAAATCGTCGTCGAAGATCCTCTGGATCCGATGGAGTTCGACGATATTCACGGGTTGCTGACCGTTTCTTCAACAAATCGAAAGATCGATGCTTTCTGGGACGAGGATCCATGGCGTGGGTCGTCGCCGCCCAGTACGGTCGATCAACATTTATCCTCGGTACGACATCGTATCGAGCAACTGAAAAAGAGGAGTGAATTCGATGAATTATATAAAAACGAACCCGAGAAAAACGAAGGAGGACAGTTGGATGTTTTGGAAACGTCTCGCTATGTGTGGTTTGATACCCCTTGGTATCTGTTTGATCGCGACGCCTAGCATTTCCTTGGCTCAGAACGCTGCGCCGAAGAAAGAAGCCAAAGAGGTTGCGCAGAAAAAGGCGGAAATGCTGGAACTGAAAAAGGAATTGAGCCATTTGGTTAGCCAACAAGAAGCATTTCGCCGAACGACAAAACAGCAAGTGGAAATGCTGAAAGCCAAGCTGAGCACCCAGATGGCAGTACAAAACGAAAAGTTTGTCGCACTGGAACAAGCAAAGAAAAAGCTTTTGCAAGAGGCACGAGAGATAGATGCGACGTCGCGGACCCAAGACAAAGAGATCCTTGAAAAAACGTTCGAGAGGATCAAAAAAGAATTGGATGCGATTCACGAAAAGCAAAAGCAGTGTCGGGAAAAAATAGAGAAGGAAGTGCTCCGAGCAAACCAACACGAAATGGATTTCACTATCAAACAAAACAAATTGGATCGTCTTGTTGCAGCAGCGGAAAAACGGCTAAGAGATCTGGGAGAAGACCCTTCCGCCATCATGCAATCGGATACCGAGCCGAAAGCGGCCGGCCCGAGAAACCGACCGGAAGGGCATGTAGAACACGGAACACTTTATGATGCAGGGCAACCGGATAGAGGGCCCAGATCGGATGGTTCGAGAAACCGACCGGAAGAATATGCGGGAACCGTCCATATACATCGAGCAGGCCCCACTCTGATCGCAGAGGGGCACGCCGTCCCGGACAGGCATCCCCCGCGAAATCGACCGGATGCCGGTCCGAAGACGGATATGCGGATCAGCGAGCCGAAAGTCGGCGTAGTTCACGGTAAGGTTCATGTACTTCAGGATGTTACCGAAACCGTGATCACTCCGAAACGACCAAAGGCCGATACCGGAGCAGGTAGAAGAAAATTAACCGTAAGTGGTTACTATTACGAGCCTAGTCAACCATCAGGTTCCACCGGCAGCATGCTTGTCGATAATTATATTTTAATGCCCAGCGGTTTTGGCCTCCTGGAAAACCGCCCTGAAATTGCCAAATTCGTCAAGGAAGAATTTCCGGAATATTCCGAGTGGTTTGAAAATACCATACCCAAGAAGAACAACATGAGTCCGACGGTTTCTCCCAAAAGTTGGGAATTTTTTGAACGGTTTTACCATGTTCTCATGGTCAAGAAGAGCGGCTCCAAGTGTTTTGAGATCGAAAAAAATATCCTGAAGTACGACATTCAGGCCATGTTCATTTCGAAAGATCTCTCGAACATCACCGATCCCGGAGAAAGAAAAGCAGATATCGAAGCGCTACGAAAAGTTCTGGGAGACTTGTTCGAGTGGCGTCAAAAGCGGCGTCAACTGGAAGCGGAAGCGATCGCCAAAGAGCTGGAGAAAATCCAATCGTTCCTGAAGAAACGTGAGGAACACAAAGACGAGATCATTCAACGTCGCCTTGACCAACTGACCGGCGACAAGACGCTTGAGTGGTAACTTACAGCTTGATTTTTTCGAGAAATTCTGAAATAGAAGTTTCTGCCGGGAGGGTGGCCTGTTTGGCGAAAGTCAACTCGGGCATCATCCCGGCAGGGCGTTCTCCGAGTGACTCTTGCCAATTTTCCCGTAGTAGGGTCAGCGTCTCGTCCAACTCTGATTCGCCGCCGGTGAGCAAAATGATCCAACTGCCATCTTCTTTGGAAAGGGCCAAATCATGCATGCCGACGGTCCGCTGAAGGAACTCACCGATGATGATGTCCATCGCCCGAGGCGTATCGGCGGCAGGTGTCACGGTGAGCAGGCTGAGTTCTTCCTCGCCATGTTCTTCATACCAAAGGGTCGCGAGCTGTTGGGGATTACCTTGCGGGAGGCGGATGATAAATTCAACCCGGCTGGGGCTGGTTTGACTGATATCGAGGGTGCCGAAGTGGAGTTCCACAACCCGTTTGGTCACGGCCGGGCCCCAACCGACACCCGAGGTGGCCGAACAGGCGTTTTGATCGGCCGGATCGAAATCGAGCGGAGTTTCTTCGACGAGCGAACGGATCAGGTCCAACTCCTCCGTTTCATAGTCGCTTCCGTCGCAGGCGATGCGAATCTCGATCATGTCGCCATCTCGACGGCCCGAGACATAGATCGCTTCACGGCCACCGTTGAGTCGGAGATGGGCGATGCCAAGTCTCGCTAGCGAGCGGGGCAGTTTGTCGGCGTCGACGTAGAACGAACTTTGATCCGATTCGACCGAAACGCAGACACTCCGCACGGCCGCTTTATCTCGAAGGAGGTTGCCGATCGAATTGACGATCGACTCGACCGACGTGGGCCGGCGCCAGAGCCGGTACATGCCGGAAGTGAGTCGGCCGATGTCCATCATGTCGTGGACCATCCGCTCGAGGTCGTCTGCCCGATCCGAGATCGTACCGAGCATCTCACGTTGTTTCGACGTGAGTGAGCCGGTTGACCCGTCGCGTAACACGGCCGCATACTCCTTGATCACCGTCAAGGGTGTTCGAAATTCATGCGAAAACCGGTCGACAAAGCGACGTGTATTTCCGACCAATTCACTCAATTGTCGGTCAACCCGATTTGGCAAGGGATGCTCCTTTACGGGCAGGGTCTATGGGCAACACAATCCGGATGATCGTTACATAAACTTTGTCCGGAACCTTATCTATGATAGCTTATTCGATACTTGGGTCAAGGTAATAGAAATCGAAAGGCTTTGTTTTGTATCAAGGTCAAATCCCTCCAGGTTTCCTTTTTGAGCCTATTTACCTACTCCGTCTTTTCGGAACTTGAGAATCGGATCACTCTTCAGTGGTAGTTGGACAGCTCGACCGGTCTCGGCCGCCTTGTAAATCGCCAGGATAATCTCGACCGAACGACGGCCTTCGCGACCATCGATCGCGGGCTGTGTTCCTTTATTGATCGCTTTGACAACGTCGGCGAACTGGCATGCGTGGCCATGGTGGCCCATCGCGGCCGGATCGGCGGCTCCACCGGCAGTACTTTTCTTGCTGGCCATTGCATCGACGATTTTTTTGTCACTGGCTCGCTTTTTGGAGAAGTCCCATTTGACAATGTCTTCTTCTTCGAGCATCGCGGATCCTTCGGTGCCGTGGATTTCGATCCGCTTGAGATAGCCGGGGTAGATCGCAGTGCTCGCTTCGATAACGCCCAGTGCACCGTTCTTGAATTTCAATGAGGCGACCGCATGGTCTTCAACCGCGATTCGTTTATGGGCCAGCAGAGCGACCTGGGCACGAATCTCCGTGACCGGGCCCATTAGCCAGGTGAGGAGGTCGACACTATGGATCGCCTGGTTCATCAATGCACCGCCACCGTCAAGTTCCCACGTGCCACGCCATGCACCACTGTCATAGTACTCCTGCGTCCGATACCACTTCACGAACGCGTCGCCACCGGTCAGCTTGCCGAAGCGTTTGGCGTCCATTGCTTTTTTCATTGCGACGCTTGAATCGTGGAATCGGGAGGGGAAGATGGTCGAGACGACCACGCCCGCTTTCTTGGCTTCGTTGATGATCTTGTCACAACGTTTGAGGGTGATTTCGAGCGGCTTTTCGACGATGACATGTTTCCCGGCTCGGATTGCGGCGACGGCCGGTTCCATGTGCGCACCGCTGGGAGTTCCGATCACGACGACATCGACTGCCGGATCGGCCAACATTTCCTTCAGGTCGTGATAGGCGGTGCAACCGGTCGACTTCGAGAGGCGGTCGGCCGCTTTGGGGAACGTATCATAGCAAGCGACCAGCTTCGCGCCGCGGACGTCGTCAATTGCTCTTGCGTGGAAGTTTGCGATCATGCCACAGCCGATAATTCCAAAGCCAAGGGCCATGAGTATTTCTCCTTTTTCGAGTATCCGTTTTTTGTGATAATTGTCGTCGATAGCAGGCGGCGTCAGGAGACCGCCAGATTTGCCAGTTATGCTATAAAAAACCACTCTGATTATAGAGGATTTG
>JASFHG010000332.1:0-4969 GCA_050123355.1 Planctomycetia bacterium | reverse complement strand
TTTTCGAAACAACTCGACGCGTAACATCCAGGCTCGCCAAGCGAATTTTGACGACGCTGGTGCAACCCTATAAAAATTTCAATGTATTTTTGCAGTTCTTCTACGCTACCGGGCAATTTGACGCGAAGATTGTCCGACTCGAGAAACGCTTTACGACATCGTCGGAAACGCTTTCGGAAGTTCTTGCTCTTGGAATTCAAAAACTTTTCTTCCGTCGGAGCAAAATCCAACCGCCAACAAGGCATACCAGGCCGACGCTTGAATCGCAGGCTACTTTCCTGCTCAATCCGCTCGGCAAATCGGTTCATCAGCGAATCTTCATCACTAATACCGTCAAAGTGCAGCAGATCCCAATGTCCAAGTTGGCGACGATGTGATTCGGGCATGCCGTTCGTCGAGCCGCCGGTCGGGTCGAGTAAGAAATCGGCAATCAGGTTAATCACCGCCGATTCGTCGCCCGGCGCGGCCATGATTCCCTGATATTCGGAACAAACCTCGCCTGAACCAAGAAAACTGACGACCGTCCCCTTCGTCGTGGAAGGGTATCGATACCAAGGCGCAAGGCCGCGTAGGTGATTTTGGTCGTCAAGGACTCCAATCGTCCAAAGTCGCTGCCTGTCCCTCTGGTCCTGGTCGCCATAAGCTTCCCACCAGGCAGAATTCCATGCCCATGATCGGAACGGGTTGCCGGCGGCCAATCGATCCCAATCTTCGGCAAATTCGCGAAGCGTATCGAGATTGGAAAACAGGGTCACTCGCATGGTTTAGTCCTTGTCACAAATATAAATAATGCACGGAGATAATCCATATAAGCCTTGGTTAGATTTCGTGGCAAATCAAGCATTTACGTCTATTTTCCAGGGTATTTCTCACACTCTCATTACGGAAAGAGGGCTTTTTCTACATGCCTGCAAGAGTCGCCTCGCGATCGGTCTGGAAGAGATGAAAGCATTATGACGGTTGTGCCGATTACTCTGTGATTCTTGTCTGAAAAAGAGAGACCCAACTTCCTGTTCCAACACGGTTTAGACCGGAATTTCCATAGTCACGGCCTATACTTATTAGGCTTATGGCGTCTCGCCTTTAGCAAACCAGACATAGCGACCCCTTTGACCTTGGCTTGTGATAAAAAACCAAGAGGACATTCGATGAATACCGACACGAAAAAACAGGAACCCCTTTCTGGTGGACTTTTGTACCAATGGACACGTGTCCTCATTCAATACGCAGCCGTTTGGCTTATTCCGACGATCGTGATCAGCGTCCTGGCAGCCGGCTACGCGTTCTTTCGATCGAATACCTGGCAAGTCACTCAGGCCATGATCGTCCGTAACGAAGCGATCGGCACCGAAGATGCCACCGGCCGATTCAGTCATACCGATCAAATGAAGACCGTCGAAGAAACGATCCTCGAAGTCCTCTACAGCCGCGAAGTGTTAAGAAAAACACTCAAAACGGTCGGACCCGGCCCAAAATTCAGTGGCAACCCTAAAAACTGGCCCACGGACCGTGATATCGAAGATTTTCGTAGCGCCATCGGGCTTGAAGCACCGGAAGGAGCTGAATTCGGCACGACCGAAATTCTCTACCTTCTGGTCAAAACCAAAGATCCCGAATACGGTGTAAAGCTTACGGGCGAAATGTTCAAGCAACTCGAAAATCAACTGCTAAAAGTACGAAATGCCAAGGCGCAAAGCGTTGTCGCCGAACTGGTCCTTGCCGCCAAACTGGCCCGAAAAAACCTGGGGGAATCGACCCAAAAACTGGCAAATATTGAAAAGGAAGTCGGGGCCGATCTGAGCGAATTGCGCATGATGAACCACGTCGGCGGAAATGAAAGTACGCTACAACGAACGATCGGCGCCATTCGAGGGGAACTCCGTAACGCCAAAATCAAACTCGAGGAAAATCAAAATCTCATTGCACTGCTGGAAGATGCAGAAAACGATACCGATCGACTATTGGCAACTCCCAACCGGCTGCTCGAGTCGCAACCGTCGCTACGAGCTTTGAAGAACGGGCTGATCGCCACTCAACTCAAAACGGACGAACTACAAGGACGTATGCTGGATTCACACCCGGAAGTCGAAGCGGCTCTCGAAGCGGAACGAACCACCCGGGACAGTCTACATCGCGAAGTCAAAACAGCTATTCTCGGGTTGAAAAACGATATTATACACGAGAAAAATCGAATTCGCTTGCTGGAAACACAGCGTAACGAAAACGTCGCTCGGCTGGAAAAACTGGCCACGATTCGTGCCACTTACGAAAACTTGGTCCAAGAGAACGAACATCGCTCCGAGCTCCTTCAAAAGGCTGACGAACGGCTCGCGCAAGTACGGGCACACCAAGAGAATACACTCTCGATCAACCTGATCGAACCGATCGGATCTCCCGAGTCGGGTGCAAGGCCTCTCGGACCGAGCCGCTCGATGATCCTGCTCGTTGGTGTCGTCGGCGGTCTGTTTGTCGGTTTCGGTTTATTGCTCCTGGTCGTCCCGGTCGATAGGCTTAAGGCGTGTGTTCAAACAACACCAACTTCCACGGTCATACCCACAAACGATACGCCAGAACCCAATCTTCAGAAAGAAGTAGAAGTAAAAGAAGAGCCTGAAGATGAGCTGGAAGATATCGACCTGATCGATTCACGACTCAAAGAGGTTGCCGAGCTGGCCCGCGTTCGGACTCATCGAGAACTCCAACCTGAAAAGCATCGTTAATTCTCTGTCTTCAAAGAATCATAACGGTCAAATTGCAAAGAAACCATCTGTGAAGTCTTTGTGAGTCTATTGGTATTTATAGTGACAAAAGTGAATCAGGCACTATTTTAGTCAACATTTTTATACCTCGTATGGGTTGGTTTGCCGCGTTTTCTTTTTACTTTTCTCATCGACAGGCCATGAACCTGGAGTCACTGGCGTTTGTCCTTTTCCATAGGTCAGAAAACATCAAAAACTGTGCGGATTTTGCGGCCTATAGGGCCGTTAAAATATACCGCTGTTGACGGGCATAATGATCACGCAAAGTGTTCTATCACAAAGAGATAAAGCGAATAAAAATTTTTAATAACCAATCTCTTTATGCTTTCTGGACTTATGGAACCCGCTAAAAAAAAGCGTTTGAATTTCCCAAAAAACATTTGGAGCGCGCACCATAAGTGTGTATAAATGAAGTAGAGGCTATGAGTAACTCAACCGTGTTTTGACTAATGATACCTTTTTCAAAAACATTTTTTACTCATTCTTTTATCAACTCCGAAAGCTTGTCGGTCGAAAAGAATTTTGCCTTCGATCGAAGCCATATTGCAACAATTGTATTTCAGTACCATGAAACATTTGTTCAGCATATTATCGAGAATCAAATCCGCCCGATTCGTTGGGCGAAGGGTCCGGAGAGCCAGATCCGCACCCTAGATCGACGATGCTTGCTTCACGCGAGACGCGAGCATCGTTCGGGCCACGCCGGTCTTCCACGGCACGGCCTTTCTGGTTTGGTTTTCACTTCTATTCCTTAGGCACGTAGTTATAGGAGGGCAAGTATTCACATAGATTTCTAAATCTCAATTTACTTTTTCTCATTTCTTTAACCCCGAAAGTAGCTTTACTTTGAACGATTTGGACCTTCATCTTAAATCGCGTTCGTCACTCTAAAACATGCAGATAAACCATTCGGTCCGGCTGGAGCCTTAAAACGCCTTCGGCGACCTCAGTAGCGTGCCGCCGCACGAGCCATGTTTAGAGTAACGAACGCGTTTTTATGCGCAAACCGAGAGAGAAGTGATCCACGATATTTCGGCATTTCGCAGCAAAAAGAGAATTGCTACACATCAATTTCTTCTTGAGCCATCTCTTTGATGATGAGTTCGTCTTCTTCCAAAACCGGCAAGGACACTTTGATCAGAGTACCTTCATCCCGGTTCGAGTGGATTTCCATCTCGCCACTGAGCAACCGAACTCTTTCTCGAATGCCGCGGATACCGAAACTTTCCGGGGTAAGAGCATCGGGATCGAATCCGATACCATGATCTCGAATTTTGATAAAGATCATCTTCCCTTTTTGGCAAATATCCACTTCCACTGAATCTGCTTGGGAATGTTTTTTGGCATTAGAAATTCCCTCTTGAACAATTCGAAAAATGCCGTTTTCCAGCAGGGGCTGAAGTCGTTGAAAAGAAACCTGGTGAGTAAAATGGATAGGGAATCCTTCGGCATCCGTTTCATCACACGCCATGTGCTCGATGCCGGCAATGACTCCGAATTCGTCGAGTACCGGTGGACGAAGATTGTTGATGAGTCCTCGCGTTTCTCGAAGGCCTCGATGCATCAACGAATAACACGTCTGGAGAATTTGCTCGGCCGATTCGCTCAATTCGTCCGACATATTCATCAACGCCTGAAGTTGCATCGTTGCGCCACCGATATATTGGGCCAGTCCATCATGAATTTCATAAGAAATCAGTTTTCGTTCACGGTCGTAGGCCTCGAGCAATCGTTTCAACGCATTTCGTTCTTGCTGCAATGCTGCCTCGGCCTCGATCTCCGGCGTCATATCGCGGATCACCGCTGAAATGCCGACAATATTACCATCCACATCCGGAAGCGGCGAAGCGGCAAAAGAGATGAAAAAGACCGTGCCGTCTTTTCTTATCACTTGAAATTTTCGAGGAGAAAGTGAATTTCCTTGCTTCAAAACCATATTTGCCAACCGATAAATCGTGTCCATCAAATACGGCGGAGCCAGACAAGTGATCTGCCGCCCAATAATTTCATCCTTTTCATATCCGAACAATCTTGTCGCCGCCGTATTCCACGTGAGAACGTTCAAATCTGAATCCACACTGACGATGGCCGTTTCCGCAGATCGAACAATCGACGCCAAACGGGCTTCAACCTCAAACGCATGTCGACGCTCCGTGACATCGCGAATAAAGGCGACCACATAATCTCTCTTATTAACGACCAAACGACCG
>JASFHG010000331.1:0-4976 GCA_050123355.1 Planctomycetia bacterium | reverse complement strand
ATTAATATAGGGGTCGAGTTTCTGCATCCGGACACGCAGCCCGCGATTTTCGAGCAGCATGCCGATCGAGGCGCTGGTAAGCCCCTTTCCGAGGGAGCTGACAACCCCTCCGGTGACGAAAATATGCTTGGTCATCCTGTTGCACCTTAGAGGTGAGAGACAAAGTCGTGAAAGATCAAGCGACTCATTGTAACAAGATTTCGCTTTTCGTCAAAGGTACCGAAAAAGGGGGGTATTGTCCTTTATTCTCCTATTCTCCATAAACGAGCGGGGTCAGCGTCAGCACCCCGCCGGTATCACCGGAAGACCACGGAAGTCATCGCCAAACTACCTATTCTCTAAAAAAGATTCCGGAAGTCTTTAGTTCCGCCCCGGAAGTCTTTAGTTCCGCCCGGAAGTCTTTAGTTCCGCCTGGTTTATTTGGCTTGGTCTCGACTTTCTCTTTTTCAGGTCGGCCGTGGATGTCGAGGTCGACCCAGCCGATTGGCTTGCACTCGATCGGTGGACCACCTCCTACTGGCGGAACTTTGATCGTTTGCGAATCACGCGGAACGATGTTCACGATCTTGTAGTATTGAAGGTCTTGGATTTTATCTAGCTCAAACGGTTTTCCAGGTTTTTTAGAAGACTTTACGCTCGCTTGAGGAATTGCCAATTCGTTTCCAGCAGAATACCACTGAAAATCGCTTTCTTTAGGATCTTTTGTTAGTACAGGAAAGATAGCAATTTCAGCCATGGGAACTGACTTACCATTTTTATTTGCCCGTATTTCGATTTCCCGAATAATGATTTTATGTGCATGCAACATGTGTGTGGTATCTTGCGGAAATTCTTTTTTATCCCTATCCGGATTTGCATACCATTCAGCAATCAGGTCATTGATGGGAAAACTGTATACTTTTCTTTCTTTGAAATTCAGTTTTTTATATGCCGGATGTGAAGAATCCAATCGAAAAAGCGCACACCCCCATACTTCTCCAGCAGACACTTCGGGATTTGCAGGGATATAATATAGACAGCCCAAAACGGGAATAATGACATTGGTATGGGGACGAGGTATTTTGACATAATCGATGCCATATCCATTTATGCCCATGACGTCCAATAAATGATCAGGCGAATCCCCCCATTCCTGAAGCAATTTTTTGCGGTCTTTGAAGTCGCGTGAATTGAATATTGGAATACACCCCCGCACTGGTTCAAGATAGGCTTTTTTCTGATCATGGCTTATCCGAAAAAAGTACCTGCCGCATAGGTTAGGCGTTACCATTTCATGGGGTAGTGTTCCATCGCTGGGATAATGAATACCAGAAAGATCAATCCGCCCGAGCGGTGGATTCCATGTGGTAGAATCATCTGGTGAATATTGCGCATATAACGCCGATGTTGCTCCCCATGCAAAAAGAAAGTAGAGAAACCAGAAAGCTTTATGGAAAGTAGTATGGTTTAGTTTCATGATATTTTTTATTAGACGAAAAAACGTCACTGCTATAATTGGATTTTTGAATTATGAGGAGAATTAAAGAGGAGAATTAAAGACCTCCGGAGAATTAAAGACCTCCGGAATCTTTTTTGGGGGATAGGGGGTCTGAGTGACTTGGTTGTGTTTCGTTAGTCGAACTTTGGTTGGCCGTGTTTTGGCCAGCGAGGTGTCTCGTAACTCCTGAATATTTGCATAAATCAGTCAAAACCGCAATCCTAAATCGCTTATCTTCTAAAAAAGATTCCGGAAAATTGAAACGAGCGGGGCGCTGACGCTAACCCTGCTCGTTTATGACGGTGTGGTGCTGGACGTCGGTTTTGGGGAAACCGTTAGATAGCTGGAGAGGGTTTCGAGGAGTTCCTTGCGTTGGATCGGCTTCGATAGATGGGAGTCGCAGCCTGCCTCGGAACATTGGGCTTTGTCCGTGGTCATGGCGTTGGCGGTCAAGGCGACGATGGGGTGGTCGTAGCCGACGGCACGCAATTGGCGTGTGGTTTCATAGCCGTCCATGATCGGCATTTGGATGTCCATGAGGATGAGGTCAAATGAATTTCCTTCTTGGCTTGTGGCCGCGATTTCCATGGTACGGCACAGAGGACGCCGATGGCCGCGCCGATGAGGTGGGCCAAGGGGACGGGCAGCATGTTGGCTTCGGCGGCGTCGACGAATAGGGTCGTGCCGGTGAGGAACTCGAAGCCTGCCTTGGCGGTGAAGCCGATGATCATGGCGGTGCAGATCAAGATCCAGCCCCGATCGCGGCGGGCCCAACTTTCGTGAAGCAAAGTGACGGCCAGCAGCATGAACACGGCGGAATCGATACCCGACAATCCTCGATAGGTGGGAAGCTCGGGCATGCAGGTCCAAACGGCGAGTGGGATCAGGACGGCCGAGAGGCCCATGCAGGTTAATAGTCGGCGAAGGTTGTCTCGCTCGATGACAAATCCGATAACCAGAAGGACGATGGCGTCCCAGAACAGATGGTCCAACGACCAGTGGGTGAGGTGACAGGTTGCGATCCGCCACCACTGGCCCCCGGCGATGCTCGAACGATCGTATTGGAGCAGATCGGCCAGCGACGGGAAGACCATAACCAGGCAGGCCGCGACGGCCAAGGCGAGTGAGATAAATGGTAGGCGTCCGGCCGCGGATTTCAATTTCGGGTACATGGTTTTGGCTTTCATTGTATTGCCTATTTCTTTGGTTTAGTAACTGAAGTTTTGCAAAGTGGAATTTTACTCTTAAAACCCAAGCCGGAAATGAGGCGAAAGCCTCTTTTCCGGGTAAGCGTAGGGAGAGATTTGGAGATACCTACCCGGAAAAGAGGCTTCTTGTTTATTGCTTCCGCAATGCGTACCAGTAACGTGTAGTAGCACAACGATGCGGAAGCACCCATCAAAAAGCCTCATTTCCGGCTTGGTAAAAAACTTCAGGGATTACTTACGATTGGCCGATTTACGTCGCTTTCGAGCGGCGGCGGCTCCCATCCCGGCCAGCGACAGAGCGATGGCTCCCGTGATGGGATCGATGGCTCCGCCCCCTCCTCCACCGCCTCCACTGAAACTGGGGCTGCTGGTGGAGAAATCCAGGTCACGGTTTTGAGATGACGACGGTGTCTGGATTGGGTCGCTTGTTATCGGTGTCCGATTGGCGACCGGCGTGCTTGACCGAGCCGGTTTGTTGGAGGCCAGCTTGGGCTGGTCCGCTTTCGGACCGAGATCGGCCATGGCCTTTTCGCGGATGGCGTCCAGTTTGGCTTTCATGATCCGTTGTTGCTTGCGGTCGCGATTCGTGCGTTGCAGATTCTTGCGGTCGATTTTCCACCGTTTATATTCGGCGTCGTTTTCGAGCACGAGGAACGACGTATATTCGGTGACGATCGAGTACCTCTCGCCGAGTCGAACGATTTCGTCGATCACGTCCGACCGGGAACCGTTTCGATCGGCCGCCTTTTGCAGTCCGTCGACTCGGTGCCACGCCCACATCCGCTCGAGTTCAGGGTTGCTCGGATCGTTTGCCGGGAATGCCACGTCGACCGACTGATCGATGGGCGAGCCGTTGACCTCGGCCTGAACGCGGACCTTGACAGGGCCATCGCCTCGATACCGCCCGTACATCCGGACCGGCATGCCGTGATACAAGTTGGGCAGCTTTTTCGGTTCCAGGTCGTAAACGTCGAGACCGGCGAAGTCGATCTTCACGTTGGTGGCGGCCGGTCGGGTCAGCTTGCGACGGAAGGCCTTGGCCTGACGCTCGAAGTTGTCGCCATGGGAAATGAAGGTCGCCAGCCCGCCGGCGTCTTCACCGATCTGGCTCAGCAGGGCACGATTCACTTCGTTACCGACGCCGACACAGAATACCTTGGTGTTGGCCGGACGTGAATCGATCAGCGAGAGCAGCTCGCGTCGTTCGCCCTGTTCCGTCACGCCGTCGCTGAGGATCACGACGTTCAGCGGTCGATCGGGCTCACCATATTTGTATGCCACGGACATGGCCGAGCGTAAGACGGTCCCGCCGCGTCCTTGTTGCGAGCGGAGGAAATCGGTCGCCGCGTCCTTATTTTCCGCTTCCACGGGCCGCAGTTCTCCGAACAGCGTGTTGGGGGTTACGTTGAACGTCACGACCTCGAACCGGTCTTCCTTGCCCAATGCCTTGATGAAGGAGCCGATCGATTCGCGAGACAGGGCCAACTTGCTGTCGTAGGCCATGCTGCCCGAAACGTCCAGGAGGAACACGTAGTCCATGCCCGTGTTTTTCTCGGCCAGCTCCTCGCCGGCGGTGAGTGTGAGCATGAAGTAGCCATCGTCGCCCGGAGTCTTCGACGCGATCACGTCGATTCCGGTCATCGGCCGCGAAACGTGGTAGGACAACACCACGTCGCGGTTCAGGTCGCCCTCCTTGGTTTCCATGCTGGCTTCATAGTAGGAATCGGTGTGCTTCGCCACGACAAACTCGTCGCCATGGCTGGGACTTTCGAGCGACGTGATGGGAACCTCCGACTTCACCCGCATCGATAACGAGAAAGTGCCCTCGGTTCGCGTATCCATGCCCCCACGCGGCAACGTGGCCAGCGGGTAGACATAGGTCGCCCAATCGTTGTCATACTCGAGCTCCTGGTAGTACGTGATCTGTACTTTCTGCTTGGCCTCGGGCCCGATGGGGAAAATTCGCAGTTCGAAATTCTTGTAGTCCACCTGCTCGAGCAAGCCGGGGTCGCGTCGCACCTTTTTGTAGCTTTCGTAGATCTCGCGAGCCCGTTTCTTCTCCAGGACCTCGCCGATCATCTCCTTTCCGCCGATCCACATGCTGAAATTTGCCACCGACGCACCCTTCGGCACGGGGAACACATACAGGGCCTCGACCTGCCGCTTCTCGGTGTTGCGGAAGACCTGCGTGACCTCGGTGACGGCGACGCCGTTGTTGACCGTCACCTGCACCTCGTGGCGGACGACCTCGAGCACGCCGCCGACGCCGCCGTCCGCGATGAGCAGCCCCG
>JASFHG010000330.1:0-4979 GCA_050123355.1 Planctomycetia bacterium | reverse complement strand
CCTGCCCTATCCAAAAATGCAGAGATCAAACGTCGGTTATCGATACCATCATCCACGACCAACACATGACAATCAAGCATGTCAGACATGTCTTGTGGCGTAGGTTCTACTTGATTTGCATCATGCAAACCACATTTCGTTTGAACAGCATGACGGAACGATTCGTCATTTGCTCTTTCTTCCACCTTCGAAATACAAGGAATGGCCAAAGTAAAGATACTACCGACATCCAGCTCACTTTCGACATAGAGTTCTCCACCTAACATCCGTGCGAGCTTTCGAGAAATACAAAGGCCCAAACCGGTTCCGCCAAACTGGCGACTCGTCGAGGAATCGGCCTGAGTGAAGGGGTCGAAGATTTGCTCCATTTTATCTTGCGAGATTCCGATGCCGGTATCGATCACTTCGAAGAAGACGCGATCTTCGCCCGCTTTTTGCCTCTTTCGACTCACGACCAACCGAACCATTCCCTGATTGGTAAACTTGACCGCGTTTCCAAGCAGATTCAGCAAGATCTGTCGCAATCGATAGGAATCGGTATAAATTGCTTCCGGCACGTCCTCGGCCGTATCGACATCCAATATGAGTCCCTTGGCAATCGCTCGGGTTTCCATCAACTTGGTCACATCATTGATCAAACCCGGCAGCTCACAATTGTCGGTTTCAATTTGCAAGTGTCCTGCCTCGATTTTCGAGAGATCGAGAATATCGTTAAGCAGGAAAAGCAGATAGTTGGCATTTCGGTTGACCGTATCGATCGCTTCGATTCGGGCAGGTGGCGCTTTGGTAATATCGCCCTCGGTCCGAAGCAGTTCGGTAAAACCAATAATCGCCGTCATCGGGGTCCGAATTTCGTGGCTCATATTGGCTAAAAACTCGCTCTTTGCACGTGACGCTTGTTGTGCCGCCAGAGAACATTCTTCGAGCTGACGGTTCGCACTCTCCAGATTATTGGTATACTCATGGAGCTTATCGGTCGTCTTTTTCCGCTCGATGATACGCCACATCCCTTCAAGCAAGAGCGTGAGTTGTTGGATATCGTGCTCCGCGTATTCTTGCTGCTTGTTGGCAACGCTTGCCACGGCAACAATCCGATCCTTATCGAAGACAGGCACGCACAATCGACGGCCTGGCAGGTAAGAATTCTCACCGAAACGGTGCCAAGAGGGATTGGGCGAGTGGGTGTCGTTAATCAGGATCGGTTCCCGTTTCTCAAGGATGCCGTCCCAGAGCCCCGTCGTGTTCGACGGCAATGTTTTGGACTCATTAAGAACGTAATACACCCCATTACGCTCAAAACCCCAAGCGTGAAGGGTCAGGGTCTCTTCATTCTCATTGACAAAAGCAAGATAACCACGCTCGCTTTCGGTCAATCGCAGGGATGCACGAATCGCATAATCGGTAATGTCTTCGATCGACGAATCGAGCATCTGGTTCAACGTCAACAAGGAATTCAAACGAATGTCTTCTTGACGCAGTGTATCTTCTGCCTCGCGACGCTGGCTGATGTCGTGCATCGCCGAATAAAACGCGGTGGTTCTATCGATCGGATCGTAGGCCTTGCGAAGATAAAACAGCACTGGCACAACATGTCCATAATGGGATACCAGCTTGATCTCGATCGACGGCAGATCGATACGTATTTCTCCTAAGTCCGGTTCGGTACACTGATCCCAATATTCGAGGAAAACCCGTTTGCTGTCGGGGGCCAAAAACTCGGCAAACTTTCGACCCACCGCTTCATTGGCACCATAGCCGAGCAGTTCGCTCCAGGCACGGTTCACCGACAGGATACGACCTTTGGGATCCAATGACTGATAGGCCAAGGGAGACTGTTCATAAATAAACGAAAATCGCTGCTCTGTTCTTCGCCACTGTGTCTCGGCATGGCGCCGATAGCGCACACTGATGATCAGCGTACAGGCAACGGCAATGATAAAAAGAAGGGCACTCGCTCCCCAAAAAATGGCTTGATTGCTCAAAAAATCGAAACCCGGCCGATGAATGACATAGCTGTCCGGAGGAATTTCCGACAGATTAATTTCCCAACGGGTAAGCTGAGTATAGTCAAACATGTACGAGGTTACCGAATCATTTTGGATAGGGATATCCTTCGGCGATGCACCCGCAAGAATTTGCTGAACCATTTTGGCAGCTTTTTGCGATTGATTTTCAATAACCAAAAGCTTTCCGCCAACGATCCCATTACCGAGCATGGAACTCTCGATACCATAAATCGGGACGGGACAAACTTGGGAAGCTTCGACCAAAACCGATTTCCATGAGGACACGGTCCCGTCTTTATCCTGTTTCCAACTTGCCCAGAGAACCACGACGTCTTTTGATAACGTTTTCAGTTTTTCCAAAAGTTGCTTACTGTTGTAGTCGGCACTTTTTAGATAATAGAATCGTCGGTGGGTATAACCACGTTTGATCGTTTGCAACTGATCGTAAAGAAATTCTCCCCATTCGGAGTCATCAATAACGACCATCATTTTTCTGGCATCAGGACACTGCGCAAATGCCAAATCGACATTGGTTTTGATGTCCGGCACCTGAAATTCGCCAGTATATAAATCGCGATGTTCAAAAACAAATTGGCTTGGTTTCCCAACACAACAAAAAACGGTCGGTACATCCTTAAATACTTTTCGCCCTACTTCCAACATGAAGTTTAGCGACTCATGATCCGTGACGACAATCACGTCTACAGGATCCTGTTTGTAGCCACGAAGGTATCGCGAAAATAAAGCGTCTAAAGTATGGCGGAAACGATCGGTTCCTTTCAACCGAGGATCCGATTCAATTAACTCAGCACGAACTTCTACGCCGCTATTCAATTTCTCCGAAATCGCAGCGGCAAAATGGCTTACCCTCACCTGCGACCACACGTTCTGGGAATCGTAGGATCCGAGGACCAGCACGGTCTTCTTAGATGCAGAAGGATGCGAAACCATCGTCGCTTGCACATGCGGAGGAGTTTGCTTTGAATCGGCGGTGGCATGAACCGGGGTTATAAATAACTCAAAGCAAACCATCGCCGCGCAAGCAACGAGGTAAAAAAACATAGTTCTCCTTGGCATCCAAGGAAAGTCTTTCAATAGGGATGCTAAAAACGACTTGCTCATCAATGCAAAAATTCCGGGTCTCTCAGGGAGCGCGCAAATGGGCTAAAATGTAACTTCCCAAATTTACGCCATAATTTGAACAAGGCAAAAAATACTACTTTTGCATACTACTAAAAGCCGAAAAGCCCCCAGAAAGAGGTGTTTTTGTAGAGAACATCCCGATAAATCAGCCGGAATATTGATACATAGCCCCACCAATGGGTAGCACATTTTATACGCAAGAAGGGGCAACTGGCGGGCACTTTTTCAAAGAAGAATTGCCCCCTATAAACACACCCCACGACGAAGCAGAAAAACTAGCGACAATAGAACCTACCTATCACCAAGCCTAACCCTCCTAAGCCTAAAAGCGTAAGCATGATGGGCTCAGGAACGGCATTGAACGAGGAAGTGATCGCTTGCCAATTGCCGGCAAGAATGGTCGCATCCGAGGCGTTCACATTGCCATCACCATTGAAGTCTCCCATTCCCCAATTGGCCGGATGGGCCTGCCAATTCCCTGCGAGGATCGTTGCATCTGAAGCGTTCACGGCACCATCCATATTGGCATCGCCGGGAATCGCCGCCGTAATTTCAAAACCGTTCAGCACACCCGATCCATTGCCGCCGGCACTATCATCGGTCAACAAATGCAAAACAATGTCGTTCGTCCCATCACAGACAAAAGTAAAGCTACCCGTGCCAATCGATGCAGGAGAAGAGCCCGTGGAATAAGTCGTTCTTAGGCCATCGGTGAAATTTTGGCCGCCGTCGACACTTACATCCATATCGGCGACCCCTTGAAAAACGTTATTGTCGTGAAAGTAGCCGGTAAAGGTATAGCCGCCCGCCTTCAAGCCGGAAATCGTAACCACCAGAGGATCAGGACTACTGGAAGAGGAAAAAACGAAGTCCCTTAACAGGTCGCTCATTGCCGTCCCGGACCCGTTAACCGCTCCTCGATCGCGTGAGCCGTTTAGCGACAAATTACTGATACTTACTTCAACACGATTCTGGACGCCCAAATCCGTGGCAACAAAGCGAACGCTATCTGTATCAGCCTGATAGTCATGGAAACCTTCCTGGACGATCGCACCACTCGTACCGGGAAGTCCGAAATCCACCCGCATACCGGGCGAAAGATCGAGTTGATTATAGATATTCTCGATCACCGGAGCAGCTACTTGCCGGTAACCTGCCTCGGTATAGTGGACATTATCAACTCCGACTCTCGGGGCCAACACAGAAACCGCAGCCGTTGAATCGACCAAAGTGATGCCATGGAGCCCAATCACCGCTTCGGCCGCCGCATTGTAAAACTCGTGCGCGTTATCCATCGGTGTCACGCCATCGAACGCTTTATGGCGATCGGATCCCTCTGGATTGGGAACGAAGGTCGTTTCCCGCCAGATCAATGTGGCCGAACCGGAATGAGCCTGGATCTCGCTAATAACCTGGTCCAGTTTCAAACCATAGCTAACCGGGTCGTCATATTTTGCACTGTCACTTACCTTCGTATCGTGAAGGCCGGTATTGAAGTCGATCACGTCCCATGTCTCACCATTGATCCACGATTCAATATGAGACACGCCGACCGAAACTTCACTTAGCGCATAATCGGTATCCTGGAAATTCTCGGGAATGATGTGGACATTGGCCAAGCCGGCAAACGCCTCTTGGACTTGCCAACCGACTCCACGAGCCGTTGGCGTCACGCCCGTATTGACTTGTAATGTGATCGAATCGCCCATCATCAAGACACGCTGACGACCGGCATAACCGTCGACATACCCCCAAACCAATGTGGGCATCAAAATCAATGCCACCGCCGAAATCCACGTCAACCGAAACATACCACGACAAAAAAACCCG
>JASFHG010000329.1:0-4988 GCA_050123355.1 Planctomycetia bacterium | reverse complement strand
CTCGGACCGTGGAGCGGAAGCATTATCAGGCGGAGATCCAAATTACCAGCGCTGGTCATTTGGTCCGCTGGCAGTCGGGCGGCATGACGTTGACGGAGGTCGCCACGTCGGCCCATCATCCGATGCCCGAACAACGTCGGCTGATCTCGTCTTCCTTGCGCGGAACACGTCGAGAACGGGTTGAATGCAACGGCGGAGTTATTTACGAGGTCGAGTTCCAGATGGAGCCGGTCGATCAAGATCTCTTCTGGGCGTTCCAAAACGAGATTCTCCAAGATGGCGAGAAGCAAGGGCAAGGGATGCTGCAAAAATTCGAGTCCAGCGGCCGCGTCGCGCTTGGGGCGGTGAGCTACGTCTACCCCGAAACTCGCGAGCGGAGCATGACGATCCAGGCGTTCCACACCTTCCCCGACGATTACGCCATCGTTCGTAGCGAGTCCCGCTTCATTTTGCCTCAATAACTTTTGGGTCCATAAAATCTCGTGCACACTCCGCGAGAATCTTTTTTGCCCAATACTTATCTTTTTTGGCAAGATCTGTTATACTGTCTCCTAGGAACAATCTCTTTTTGCTTGGAATTACCTCACAAAAGTAAGGTGACGGTCCGATGACGATCCCCAATCAGTGGTACTACGTCAAGAATAACGAGCGTTGTGGTCCAGTTGAACCGGCACAGCTCAAGCAGTTGGCCGATGCGGGCGAGATCCAGCGAGACAGCCTCGTCTGGCGGGTCGGGATGGCCAATTGGGTCGAAGCCGAGCAGGTGCAAGGCCTCTTTACGCCTCCGGTACAGCCGGGCGCGCCAAGCATCCAGGAACCCCCAGTCGCCGCAGCTCCTCCAACTTCACCAGTTGTCCAGCAACCGCAGCCGCCTCAGCCGCAAGCACCGCAGCCTGTGCCTGCGACACCGGGGCCGGCCGACATGGGCCAAATGCCTCCTGTGGAAGACCCGGCCCAGATGATCCAGCCTGAGTTGCGCACGAAGGTTCGCGCGCGTCGAAAAGGTTTTGACGTTTATCATCCGACACCGATCCTGCTTGATTGGCTCCGCATGACGTCCAGTCCACGTTACGTCAAGTCGTCCATCCGTTTCTTCACGCAGATCGGTTACTGGGGAGTCTTCGCCTATGTCGGTCTCTTGCTGATTGGCAGTCTGATCGGCGCGATCCAGACGCGGGAGTTCCGTTGGTTCGGCATCGCGATCGGAATCAGCGTCGGCTTGGTCCTCTTGCAGCACGTGTCGGTCAAGATGCTCGAGTTTCTCGGCCGGTGGGAGCTTTCTTTGCCGGTGCCCCGTGCGGTCTTCGATATGGTTGCGGTCCTTGCCTTGTTGGTCGGTTTGGGGAGCCTTGGTTTTTTGGTGTTTTGGGGGTTGTCGATCAAGGTGTATTCGCTGCTGGTGGTCGCGATCTTCCCGTTCGTCCTCTTTGCCCATTTCGGGAAGGTGGCTCTATCGCTTCCCACCTGGGAAGACGTTCCCGAAAACCAGGGTGATCGCACACTGGCCGGCGAAGCGGTCGCCGTCTTTGGCGGCCTGTTGCTGGTGACACTCCGTACCGTGCCCGTTCTTTTTGCAATCGGCATTTTCGTAGCCTCGTTGCAACTTTTGGATCTGCTGATCGGACTGGGGAACCCTTCCGGCAGTCTCTTTTTCACAATGAACAGTTGGGTTACCGCCGAAGGTGTCTTGTCCTGTCTCCTGCTTCCGTTTGTGGTCTACTTGATCGCGTTATTACTGCGCGTCTTCGGTAAACTGATCATCGTGCTCCTCCGCGGCATCCCGGCGATTCAAACTTCGGTCGAACGCAAGCTGTAACCGTAGATATTTGTCGCTGACTTGAATGAGGTTTCGCGAAGCTATTATCAAAACACGTTCGTTAGCCGCGTGACTTCATGTCCGCGTTTTAACGATACTACTGTAAACGGGCAGTGGCTTTGCGTGAAATCGCTCCAACACGATAATATAACGCGGCTTCAATTGGTTGCCAAAGCGCGGACATGAAGTCACGCGGCTAACGAACGTGGAAGCAATTGAAAACGTTTTCACTCGTGCGATTGCAAAACAAAAGATTCAGAAAGTTTGCCATTGACCAATGGTGGGCATCAGGAAATCTTGTGTTCACACCAGCGCCCAACGGAAGCGGGTTTTTGCCCAGGTACGTTTAGCGCCAAGAAAAACTACTCGATATAGATCGCCCCGCGGGGGCAGACTTCGCGGCAGACGTCGCAGCGGGTACAGGTTTCGGAGTCGATCGCGTGTTGCTCGTAGGGGCGCATCGGGATGCTGTTGGCCGGGCAGGCTTGGGCGCAGCGGGTGCAGCCGATGCAGCGGTCGCCGATCTTGTAGGTGATCAATGATTTGCAACTGCCGGCCGGGCAGCGGCCTTCGAGGTGGGCTTCGTACTCGTCGCGGAAATAGCGGATCGTCGAGAGGACCGGGCTCGGCGCGGTTCGGCCCAGGCCGCAGAGGCTCGACCGTTGGACGGCCAGAGCGAGCGACTCGAGTTCTTCGATATCTCCTTGGCGGCCCTGTCCTTCACAGATTCGGTTGAGGATGTCGAGCATCCGCCGGGTGCCAATCCGGCAGAACGTACACTTGCCGCACGATTGGTCCTGGGTGAACTCCAGAAAGTATCGGGCCATGTCGACCATGCAGTCGGTGTCGTCCAGCACGACCAGCCCGCCGGAGCCCATGATTGCGCCCACCTCGCCGAGCGTTTGGAAGTCGATCGGCGTATCGGCCAGCGCGGCCGGGACACATCCACCCGAGGGGCCGCCGATCTGGACTGCCTTGAAGGTCTTGTTGTTTTGTACACCGCCGCCGATCTCTTCGACGACTTGCCGGATGGTCGTTCCCATCGGTACTTCGATCAGCCCGCCGCGTCGGATCTTGCCGGCCAGCGCGAAGACTTTTGTGCCACGACTCGACTCGGTGCCGAAGTCGGTAAACGCCTTGACGCCGTTTCGCACCAGCCACGGGAGCATCGAGAAGGTTTCGACATTGTTGACCGACGTCGGTTTTCCCCACAAGCCTGCACGGGCCGGGTAAGGAGGTCGGAGTCGTGGGATGCCGCGACGCCCTTCGATCGATTCGAGCAGTGCGGTCTCTTCACCACAGACGAACGCGCCGGCCCCTTCTTTCACTTCGAGAGTCAGGTCGAACTGGGGTCGGTCGCCGTGTGGCGTTTTGATCGCGAGCAGCCCACGCCGTCGGCACTCGTCCAGCGCGTCTTTGATGCGTCGAACCGCCAGCGGATACTCGGCCCGGATGTAAAAGAAACCTTGCTGGGCTCCAACCGCGTAGGCAGCGATCGCCATCCCTTCGATGATCCGATAGGGGAACGACTCCAGGAGCATCCGGTCCATGAACGCGCCGGGGTCCCCTTCGTCGCCGTTGCAGATGACGAAGACGGGGGAAGTTTGAAGTGTGAAGTTTGAAGTTTGAGAGGAGTCTTGTTTTTTTCCGGCCGCTCGGGTGATGGCCCATTTCTGACCGGTGGAGAAACCGCCGCCGCCTCGTCCTCGCAGGCCGGACGCTTGGACCATTTCGACTACCTCGTCCGGCGATTTTTCGGCGAGACACTTTCGAAAGGCGACGAAACCGCCATGCTGGAGGTACTCGTCCAGGTCGGTCGGGTCGAGTTGGCCGAACGATTCGGTGGCGAGGTGTTTTTGGGGCCCCAAAAACTCGCAGACCGGCCCCTCGCCCGGGTCGATGGCCCGCGTGGCGATCGGATCGTCCGGTTCGTTGGTCATAAACCGATCGAGCCAGCCGAGCGACCGGTCGGCAAGCCGCCGCAGGAAGCCGGTCGGTCGGAAGTGATGCCGCACGATCTTCGCCGCGTCCTGTGCCGAGACTTTGGCGTAGGTGTGTTTATGGAGTTCGTTGGTGGCCGCGTCTATCCGCCGCTTTGCCCCCGCGTTAGTTTTGTTAGCGGCGGGGCTTGCCCCCGCGTTAAACGCGTCGATAGGCAAGTCGGAGTCGCGATTTATTCCTGCGTCGGTTTTGCCGGGCGTTTTCGGTATGGACTCGCTTTTTGCGCGACCGCAAGGGTCGCCGCTAACGTTGGGCGTGTTTGGATTTTTTTTGACCAGCTCGATCAAAGGGGCCTGGTGGCACATACCGACGCAGCCGACCCGTTTGACGACGGCCGGGGCACCGCTTCGGGCCAACTCGCGACCGATCGCCTCGTGGACCTCGCCGCTCCCTTGCGCGACACAGCAGGAGCCGAGTCCGATCCGGATCTCGCCGATCGCCTCTTCGTCGAGCACGATCGGGCTCTTTCCGGCATTGGTCCCGCGTGGCCGGTGCAGAAAATCGTCGAGTACTTCGGGGACCATCTTCGGGCTGAGTCGGCCGTAAGTGATACCGTCGATCTGGATGACCGGGGCGAGTGTACAGCACCCCAAGCAGGCGACTTTTTCGACGGTGAACTGGCCTTCGGCGTCGGTATCTTTATCGGCGTCGATTTTCAGAAGCCGCCGGAACGCGTCGGTGACCAGTCCGGCTCCCTTGACGTGGCAGGCGGTCCCATGGCAGACGCAGACGACATGCTCCCCCATCGGCTCATGGCGGAACTGGGAGTAGAAGGTCGACACGCCGGTCATCGTGGCCCGATCGATCTTCGTCTTGCGACAGACCGCCTCCAATGCCGTGGCGGGCAGGTAGCGATAATGCTCCTGAATCGCTTGCAGCAGCGGGATCAAGGACTCGGGCTGCTGCCCGTGCCGTGCGATCGCTTCGTCGATAAAGGTCAGGTCCACTTGGCTCATATATTTATTGTATCGTGGGGGAGGGGATCGTGCCAGCGATGGTACTTCCCCTCTTTTGGAGTGCGGGGACTTGTCGGCGTTCTTCAAAACCCTATCAATAACACCAAGCCGGTTCTCTGCGCAGCAGAGGGCCGGATCTTTTATAGTGCCGGCAAGATAATTTGAACCTACGTGCAAGTAGCACAAAATCGCTTGCTTGTAGTGAAACGGCCTAC
>JASFHG010000328.1:0-4992 GCA_050123355.1 Planctomycetia bacterium | reverse complement strand
AAGGATCTTGCGGCGATGCTTCACCAGGTCGTTGGCGCGTTTGACCAGATCGTTTTTACTCGCTATACGATCAACCCTCGTGCGGTTGGTTCCCAAACACTTCTGACAATGGCCCGCGAGTTGGCAGGACCGGAGTCGAGCGTCATTTTGGAAATGTCCGACGATCCGGTCGATGCGTTTCGATGGCTGCAGGCTGACGCGTCACCCGACGATCTGATCTGTGTAACCGGTTCTTTCTTTATTGCCGCCGAAATACGTCGGGTTCTGCTCTCGTCGGAAACGGTTGATTAAAACCGGTTGTGGAATTTCTCGATGGCGGTATAATGTGTGACAGAAGATATTGGAATTTTTGCACACTTTACCAGCCACAAGCTGAGCTCACTATATGCAGCCTCCTATCCAAACCGTTTCGCAACTGACGGCACAAATCAAGGACCTTTTGGAAACGACGTTCCCTTCGGTTTGGGTGACGGGCGAACTGTCTGACTTTGCCCGGCCGCGGTCGGGGCATTGTTACTTTACGCTGAAGGATGATCAGGCTCAGATTCGGGGCGTGATCTGGCGCGGCGTTGCGTCGCGATTGCCGTTCGAGCCGAGCGATGGGCTGGAGGTGATCTGTCGCGGGCATCTCGATCTCTATGCACCGCGTGGCTCGTATCAGTTGATTGTCGACCAAATCGAGCCGAAGGGGGTCGGGGCGTTGGAGTTGGCCTTGCGTCAGTTACGTCAAAAGTTGGCGGCCGAAGGTCTGTTTGAACCGGCTCGAAAGAAGCAGCTTCCGTCGTTCATTCGTCGCGTAGCGGTCGTTACCAGCCAGACCGGGGCGGCGATCCGCGATTTTCTCGAGGTCCTTCGCCGGCGATGGCAAGGGGTCGAGGTGATGATTGTCCCGGTTCGGGTGCAAGGGGAAGAGGCTTCGCGAGAAATCGCACTGGCGATCGAGACGGTTAACCGTCTGGCGACGCCGATCGACTGCATCGTTGTGACACGCGGGGGCGGCAGCCTGGAGGATCTCTGGGCGTTCAACGAGGAGCGGACCGTCCGCGCGGTGGCCGCGTCGCGTCTGCCGGTGGTTTCGGCGATTGGGCACGAGATCGATGTGACGCTCGTCGACCTTGCGGCGGACGTTCGTGCGGCCACACCGAGTGAAGCGGCCGAGTTGGTCGCCCCGGCGGCGGAAGAGTGGGCTGCACGGCTGGACCAGTTTCGTGCTCGGTTACAGACCGGACTGCGTGGTCGTGCGGCGATGGCGAGAAATCAACTCGATGTGCTGGCCAACTCGCGACCGTTTCGACGGCCGGTCGACCGACTCCATGATCTGGCGCGGACGTTGGACGATTTGGACGTCCGTTCGGGCCGTGCCGTCCGGCGTCAGATTGATTTGGCTCGACGCGGTCTCGACTCAACGACTGCGCAACTCGAATCGCTGAGCCCGTTGAGTATCCTCTCGCGTGGTTATAGCTTGACTCAACGTGGACAAGAAGGGACGTTGATTTACGATGCGTCGACCTTAACCTCCGGCGAGGAGATTGTTACCCGTTTTGATCGCGGCCGTGCGGTCAGCCGTGTTGAGTGGATTGAGACGGAAGAGTAGTGGTAAGTAATTTTAGCCGTCGAGCTTGCTCGTCGATTGAAATATCGATTTTGCGCCAGCGCCCAGCGGAAGCGGGTTTCCAAATGGTGCGTTTAGCACCAACCAAAAAGCGTCGAGCAAGCTCGATGGCTAAGTATTATTTGTAAGCAACAAAAAGAACCACACCATGACACGAACCATAGCGATCGGCGACCTGCACGGTTATTTGGAAGCGTTCAATGCGCTGTTGGAGATCATTCGGCCGGGGCCGGACGATACGATCGTTACGTTGGGGGACTATTTCGATCGTGGGCCGAACAGCCGTGGGGTGCTCGATCGGCTGATCCAGCTCGAAAAAGAGTGTCATCTGGTTCCTCTTTTCGGCAACCATGATCAGATCGTGCTCGATCTTGCCGACGGCAACTCGCCTTATTACAACGACTGGCTCCAGTACGGTGGCGACACGACGCTTGCTTCGTACGGCTGCGACTCGCCGGCCGATTTTCCCAAGGAACATCTCGATTTCCTGCGACGGTGCGTCCCCTGGTATGAGACGGAGAGCCATATTTTTGTCCATGCCAGTTACGAGCGTGATCTGCCGATGGAGGAGCAGCCGGGAAGGATCTTGCGATGGGACTCGCTCCGCGATCGGCTGCCCGGTCCGCACCGCTCCGGCAAAAAGGTCATCGTCGGCCACACCGCCCAGAAAAATGGGTGCCCGCTGATTCTGGAGTATCTGATCTGCATCGACACGTGGATCTATGGCGATGGCTATCTGACAGCTCTGAACGTCGATACGAACCAAATTTTGCAGGTTGACCAAGCAGGAAGACTCAAGGGAGCCTCAAGGTAGCCAAAGAGCCTGCTTTACGGCGAAAAATTCGGCTTGCCGGAAAACGTGGGTGGGGTGTAAAATCTATGGCGTCATGGTAGATACGCTCCGGGAACGCGAAAGGGATGTCCGATATCCGATCTCACGCTGGTATGTACGACCGGTTGCCGGTCAGGCTGCGCGGTGGCTGAGCGGGACGGCGGTCCGGCCCTGCCACTTGACGGTGCTTGGCCTGACGATGGCGGCCGTCGCGATCGTGATCCTGTGTGCCTGGCCTGAGTGGACCGCCTGGGTGGCGATCCCGGTCTGGCTTGCCTGGTTTTTCGATCGGACCGACGGGATGCTTGCCCGTTGCCAGGGGACCGTCTCGACATGGGGTGCCTGGCTCGATGCGAACGTCGACGAGCTGGTCGACGTGGCCCTGCAGGTGGCCGTTACGGCGGCGCTCGCCCGACAGGTTGACGCCTCATGGCCCTGGTTTTTACTCGTCGCGTTTTTGGCAGGAAAGTATCTCTTGATGTATGGATTGATGGTGGAGGAAGTTAGCCCGGCTGCCCGCAGCCGGTTTTCCACGGAGACAAATTTCACGGTTGGCGACGAGGCTAACGGTTTTCGGAGTGGACTTCGATCTCTGTACCACCTGCCGGGCAACTGTGATGTGCGGGTGCACTGGCTGATCCTCATGCTGCTGTTGAACCAACTGGCGATCGAGTTGGCCGTAGTGGCCGGATATTATAACCTGCGTTGGATCGTTCGCTATGCGATCGTTTGGCGACGGTCGGGGAGGAGGGACTGACATGCAAGCACTTGCGTCTTCAGCTCGTCCGACCTTAGAGCGTCATCGTCCGATCTCTGGCAAGCGACGCCTGACGAACGTCACGGCGGCGATCATCACGTATAACGAGGCAGAAAACCTGGCCGAACTGCTCCCGCTGCTTGACTGGGCAGCCGAAGTGGTCGTCGTCGATAGCGACTCGACCGATCGGACAGCCGAGGTGGCTTGCGAGCATGGTGCCCGTGTGATCGAGCGGCCGTTTGACACTTTTGCCTTACCACGAAATTTCGCGATCGAGCAGGTGACGACCGACTGGGTCCTTTCAATCGATGCGGACGAGCGGCCGACGCCTCGTCTACTGGACTCGATTGAACGAGCGGTGCGAAGAAAGAGGGAGTTATCTGGCCAGTCCGACCAGTGTCCGGTTGCCTATCACGTGCCGATCCGGAGCCATATTTTCGGATGCCCGATTCGGCGGAGCGGGACGCAGGACGACCGTCCGATCCGGCTCTTTCGTCGCGATCGGGCTCGTTGGACAGGCGAGGTTCACGAAGTATTGGGGGTCGACGGTCCGACGGGCCGGCTCGATGGCTGGCTGACGCATCGGACGCAGCACGACCTGCACACGTTTTTGACCAAGATGAACCGCTATACGACGCTCGACGCTCGGGCACGTGTCGAGGCGGGCATTCGGCCGCGGCCGCTGGCTCGGGCGTGGCGTCCGGTTCGCGAGGTCGCACGCCGGTTGATTTACAAGCTTGGCATCCTCGATGGCCCGACCGGCTGGGCGTTTTGCTTTTTGAGCGGCTTCTATGAATACGTCCTGGCCGACAAGCATCGGCGTTATTGGAAAGAACGAAATTTATAACACAAGTATTCCAAGCCGAAATTGGGGCGTTAGTCCCTATTTCGGATCCAGAATAGGGCACGCTTCGCGGCCCAATTTCGGCTTGATATGAAAAACTTTATAAATCCATTTGAACTTATTGATCCCGATGTATTTTATGATCGTTGTGCGATCGCAAACGCGGCTGTACCAGCCGGGTTTGCTGGATTTCCGGCCGCAGAGCGGTTCATTAGCAATGCAGACCTCGATAAACAATCTTCAACCGTAGTTAAGCCATGCCCACGTCCACACTTCCCCATTTACCGCTTGTGCTCGATCGCGTGCCTCAGGGGTTGAGTCTTGCGCTGTCGCAGGAGGGGGTGCCGTGGGTGTCGCGGCGAACGTCGGCGATTGCGGGTCGGTTTGTGTTGTATGACTCGCAGACGGTCGGCACGAAAAAGCTGCCGCTTCTCTCGCCCGGCCAGACGCGGATTGATATTCACGAGCTGCGCGGCGGTGAGCCGATCGACCCGTTCGATGCACTGGTCGACGATCAGGCGGTGCAATTGGCGTGGAATCTTGACGCTCGTGGGCTGTCCGACGTGGCCGTTTCGGAGGAGGTGGCCCGATTCGACAAGCGAGCGATCCGCGACAGGCTGCTCCGACGACTCCGGCGGCTGATCGAGTCGCACGACGGGCTGTGGCTGCGGCTGGCCCCGGTCCCGTTCCCGTATCGGACGGCCTTCCATCTCCGGATCGACCACGACGTGTTCGACGCGGCGGATTTCGACCGGCTGCTCGACGCACTGGCCGGGCGCGAGTCGACGGTGACCCACTATCTCAACGGCCGGGCGGTGGAAAATTTTACCGACCAAGCGGTCGCCCGTTTGCAAGGCTGGGACGTCGGCTCGCACGGCTACTATCATCACACCTATCGGACCGAGCGGGAGAATGTGCAGAATATCGAGCGGGGGATCGATGTGATC
>JASFHG010000327.1:0-4998 GCA_050123355.1 Planctomycetia bacterium | reverse complement strand
GGATTCAGGCTCCTGGTTTTAATTTTACTGCCTATCTAAAAAGTCCACTTATCCCTGAATTAGTCGAAGAGAATGCTTTTGCGTTTCAAGAAATGGATCCCGTCATAATATCACTTCGTGATACAGCAAAGTCTGTGTTAAGAAAACATTTTGATGAACGAGAAGCATTGAAAAGTAGTGATTTAATAACGCAATGGTGTGAGGAAGAGGTTTATCCGTATCAAGCCTCTGATTTAGATCCTCTAACTACAGTTACGCGTAAAGTATTTGATGTATGTGCGGTAAAAGTGCACGAACATCTTAAAGGATTTGAAAAAACTGAGAAAAAGAATAAACAGTTGACTTTCCGTTTGCTTAAAGAGGCTCTTGAAAATAATCCTGAAAGCTTGGAGAGAATTCTTAAGCAGATTTTAGAACTTCCGCCAGAGCAGCAAGACGAATTGGCTAGAATTCTTAACCGGACTCATATCTCTGCGGTTATAAATGCTACTAAGACAGTAGTGGGGAGGTTGGATTTCATTAGCAGTCTTGACTCACTTCTTTTTGGTGACTTTAAAAAAGATTTGCTGGAGCGAAAGCAATTGCATCGAATTCTAGCTAGAGAACTTTGGATTTTTGGTGAACAATATACTCTTGGAAATGATGATCAGGCACTAACTAGTGTGCTAAAAAAACATGTTTCCATCCTTGGTAGAGATGATTTGGCTCCTGAGGATATGAATAATGTTACTGATGTTGATGGTAAAAGCCGGATAGTGGACCTCATGCTTTATAAGCAGATTCCTCAATGTCGACCCAACCATTTTGAACACTTGGTTATCGAATTAAAACGACCAATCTGTAGGCTTGGTGCAGAAGAGTTTACGCAAATAAATAAGTATGCATTTGCAGTTGCTGACGATGAGCGATTTGATAAATCGCACACTAAGTGGACTTTTGTTTTGATTGGCAATGACTTGGATGCTTATGTAGATGGTTTATGTCGCGTTAAGGATCGAGAATATGGTCATGTTCATTCTTCTGATGATGGATCTGTTAATGTTTATGTCAAAAAATGGTCAGTTATTCTTGAAGAAGTAAAATGGCGGTATGAATTTTTCCGAAAAAAATTAGAGCTTGAGGTGTCCGCAGATGACGGTCTCCACTATTTGCGAGAAAAACATAACGATAGATTGCCAGAAAGATCTTCAGCGAAAAAAGGTCATAGCAAGGCTAGTTGACTTTTAGCTTAGATATTAGTTTTGAATAATTCTAAAAACCTCGGTGTGACGACAGTAGCGATAATTTTTTGCTGTCGCCCCTCCGGGGCTTTTGAAATTCTTGTTTCTTCTGGTCCGGGGGTTGAAACCGGCGACTAAGGTCGCAAGCTACACGCTGGCGTCCCTGCCGGGACTAAGAGGTATTTTTACTTCCTTGCCTTCTCCGGCCCCGGCCAGGCTTGGAGGTGGTAGCGTTTGAGGAATCTGGGGTTGCGAGGGGGTGGGGTCCAGTCGCCGGATTGTGGATTGGTGACCGTCAAGGGGAGATGGTCGCCGAAGTCGGCTTGGCGTTTCTTGAGGAGGTCCAGCATCGACGCGACGCGTTCGGCTTGGGCCGGGTCGGACGAGAGGTCGCGGGTTTCGGCCGGGTCATCCTTCAAGTCGAACAGTTGGGTGCGGTTGATCCGAGGGTAGCGGATCAGTTTCCAGCGGCCGTCACGCAGCGCGCGTTGGGTTCGGCCGTAAATAAGAAGCATCGTGTCGCGCAGGCCAGAGACCTTGCCCGTCATGAGCGGCATCAGGTCCTTGCCGTCGAGGCCGTCGGGGATTGGCGTTTGGGCCATGTCGCAGAGGGTCGGGAAGATGTCGAGCAGGTAGACGAGCGCGTCGGTGCGGCCGTGCGGGATGCCGGGGCCTGCGATGATCAGCGGGACTTTTGCCGACGGATCGTAGATCGACTGCTTGCCCATCAGGCCGTGGCTACCGAGTGCCAGGCCGTTGTCGCCCGAGAAGATGATGATCGTGTTGTCATACTGGCCCGATTCTTTGAGATGCTGGAGCAGGCGGCCCAGGTGATGGTCCAGGCCGGTGATCATGCCGTAGTAGGTATGGAGGTTGTGCCGGATCGCCTCTTTCGGTCGCGGCCACGGCTCCTGCTGTTCTTCGTGGATCGTTTCCTCGCCGGTTTTGAACGGGTGAATCGGCAGATAGTTTTCGGGCAGGGGGATCTTGTCGCGGTCGTACATGTCGAGGTACTTTTTGCCGGGGATCCGCAGGTAGTGCGGCTCGGAAAAGGCGAGGTACATGAAGAACGGCCGGTCCGTCTTTCGCTTTTTCAGGAAGTCGATCGCGTCGTCGACGATGACCATGCCCGGCTCACCGTTTTTCAGTTTGTTGTGGTGCTTGACGTATTTGGTATGCTCGAATCGCGGGTGGATGAATCGTGCCGTGTTGTACTTCTTGCCATGATGGTACGTCTCGTAACCGGCCGCCTTCAGTGCGTCGGGAACGTTCGGCTTATCCGGCATGGCGTACCTGGCCGTATACTTTTCGCCCGGCGGGCTGGCTCTCCGGAACCTTGTGAACGCTCGTCCACTGAGGAGCATGTTTCGGCTCGGCAGGCAGACCGCCCCGCCATTGCTGCCGAGGATATAAGCATTGTCGAACGCAAACCCTTCTTCGGCGAGCCGGTCGAGGTTCGGTGTGATGATCGTGTCGTTGCCGAGCGCATGGATCGTGTCGGCTCGTTGGTCGTCGGTGAAGAGGAACAGAATGTTCGGCTTCTTTGCGGCCGAGGCTTTTTCGGTTTTGGCGGCGACGGCCGCTGTGCCGGTAAACGACAAAAAAATCGTGGCGAGGGTCAACCACACGAGTTTGATATGGTTTTGCCACATGACAAAAGAGCCCCTTTTGTGGTGAAAATGTAGTGAGTTTTTAAGGTTTCGGGAACGGTTGTTCGACTGAGCGGACGTGGAGGTCCATTTGCGGGAAGGCGATTTCGATTTCTTCTTCGTTGAAGCGGTCGTGGATGATCTCGTGGAGTTCGTGGATTGTGTCCAGGCGGATGTCCATGCTCGCGATGTAACAGCGGAGCACGAAGATCAACGCGCTGTCGCCGAACGATTCGAACGTTACTTTTGGCGAGGGATGCTCCAGGACATTAGGATGTTCCCCGGCAATTTCGAGGATCAGGTCGCGAACTTTTCGCGTATTGGTTTTATAGGCGACGCCGACGGTGATCACGATCCGATTGACCGGGTCGCTGAGCGTCCAGTTGAGCAGCCGGCCTGTGATCAGCTCCTTGTTCGGGACGATCAGCTCTTTTCGGTCCCAGTTGGTGACGGTCGTCGTGCGGATGCGGATATCGGTGACGGTGCCGGTCGTGTCGCCGAGCGTGATGACGTCGCCGACGCGGATCGGTCGCTCGAACAGGAGGATCAGGCCGGAGATGAAGTTGGCGAAAATCTCTTGCAGCCCGAAGCCGAGCCCGACCGTGATACCGGCCGCCAGCCACTGGATACTGCTCCACGTGATGCTCAGCGTGCGACATGCCAGGACTACGCCGATCAGCGCTACGAGATAGCGTAACAGGATCGACATCGCGTGCCGACCGCCTTTGTCGAAAGGGATCCGGCTCAATAGCGTAATTTCGAGCAACGCGGGCAAGCGTCGACCGATCACGAACGTGGCGAACAGGATCAAGATGGCGACCAGCAGGTGTCGCGCGGTTGTCGGCACCACGGTCGGGACCGTTTGCGAGATCATGTTTCCGGTGGTCGCATCTTTGTGTGTTTCGACCACGTCGACGGTCGAGCTCCAGAGCTGATATTTATCGAGCACGTTCAGTGCAGGGAAGACGTCTGACCAAATCATCCAGCAGCCGACCAGGAAGCAGACCGCCACGGCATGCCTGAGCAGGTAGTTCAAATGCTCGTGGATTTCCGAGAGGTTTTGTTGCTGCTCTTGGATAACCGGGATCACGGGCGGAGGAGTGAACTCTTGTTCATTTTCCGCGTTTTCTGCTTCTCGGGCCAGACGCTCTTTCGCTTGGGCGAGGGACAGGTTTCTTCGCTTGACCAGGAACCATCGCGAGACGACCGCGTGCAGCAGGACCAGGCTCAAAACCAGAGCGAGCGTGCCGGCCAGTCGCAAGGCGAGTTGCTGGGCCGAGTAGTAATAGCCGATCCAGGCCAACGCGGCCAGCGAGATGGGCAGTCCGATCGCAAAAAGATAGAACAGGAACCAAAATCGGGTCAGCCAGAAGTCCGGATTGCGGGCGAGGATCTCGCGTAGCACGTTGTTTTTCGCAAAGAAGACCGAATGCATGAACCCGGCCAGCAAGAGCATCGAGCCGATAAAGGCGATCCGGCCGAGCGAGTTTTCCCACATCCCCTCGCGATAGTAGTTGGTAAAAACGATGAGGAAGATCAACGGTAAAGCACTATGGCTCAGCCATCGCAGGTTTCGCCGTACGATCGCCAGGCTGTAGTTGGACCAACCGAAGTGGGTCTCGGCGACGAGGCCCGGCCGGCAGAGCCAGCGTGTGAACTTGGCGACCCAAAGCGGAACGGCCACGTAGTGCAGTCCCCATCCGATCGATCGGCTCAAGGTCGACGCGCCGTCGGCGTCCATGATCCACCATCCGGCAAAGGCCAATAACAGCGGGAGCGGAGCGGTTACTGTCGCGGTCAGTAAAATTCCTTCGATCGTCGGCCAAATTTTTAACGAAGCGCTGCCAGGACCCTCGACGCACAGGTTTCGGATGCGATGGTTCAAGTGTTTTTGGATTGCCAGTAAAATCACCAGCATCGCGACGGCAAGAAGGATGATGCTCCATTTGCGTTGCATCGCTCCCAGTCCGCACCGTTTTGACAGCTCGACCCATGGTTTCGGTTGGGCGATATCCACCAGCCCCTTGCCCGCCTCGTGGATCCCGCTTGGGCCGAGGATTTCGGTGCTGCGTACCCAGAGGACTCGTTCGCTGATATAGTTGGCGACCTCCTCGGTCTTTTCGAGCAGT
>JASFHG010000326.1:0-5005 GCA_050123355.1 Planctomycetia bacterium | reverse complement strand
CCTTTCACCCTCTAATATCTGATCATAACAATTCCTGCCACAATGTCCAGAGTTCTTTCTTCCAAATGATGAATTTTTCAAACATTTTTTTTCACTCGGGGGGCTCTTGGCAAGAAATCCCTTACTATTCTCGGCTTTTCAAAACGAATTTTTTTGGAGAAAACAGTTCGGGGTTCATTTAAGTAAATAATTGTAGCGCTCGATCTTACGTAAAGGGACGACTTGAAGTCTCCCATTTTTCCTAAATGCTAAAATGTTCAGGCTGTGCCACCAAAAGGGGGTGCAGTATTGATCGGTTGGTGAAGGTCGCGGTAGAGTGGTGACATGGCTGCGTTGCATGAATTTCACAACCCGTTTTCCACCCGGTATACACGCCCGGGAGAGATTCCCTATCGGTTTACCGAAACGGATTCCGAAGCGTCTCGAGTTTCTATTGTGGTCGACGACGATTCAAAACGTCGGCAGTGCTGGGCGTCGATTCTCGAACAGCTTCAGGACCATTGTTGGTGGGGACAGATTGTCGGTCCACACGGGACAGGCAAGTCGACGTTGTTGGTAGAGCTGCTTGCCTATTTCGATTTGGAGGGGATCATCACGGCCCATTTCGAACTTCATGATGGACAGCGGCGGTTTCCCTATTCGTTGGATCGCCTGTTGGAGAACGACCCGATTCCCGATGTGATTGTGATCGATGGTTACGAGCAGCTTGGTTTTTGGAGTCGGCGTCGGGTTACCCGTTGGTGTTGTCGTCACTCGGTTGGGCTTTTGATCACGACTCACAGGCGGTTCGATTTTCCGACACTTTTTGAAACCCAAGCGTCTTTGGAATTGGCCGAATCGCTGGTTTATCAGCATCTTGAATCGCTCGGTGCTTCGGTCGAAATCACTCACGAGGAGATCCGAACCCGTTTCGAGGCGTGCCATGGTAACGTTCGTGAGCTTTTCTTTTCTCTCTACGATTTGATCGAGCGGAAACGCCGGTTACACCGCGACGCTTCTTAATGCCTATCCGAAAACCCCGTTAGCCCGGCCGCCTGCGGCCGGAAAAGCCTTGAAATCCCGCCGCAGGCGACGGGGCTAACATATAACGAAATAGGTTTCTGGATAGGCTCTTAGAGGTGCTGTTTGTGCAAGAGCACCTGGGTTCCGACGGCGTATCCGCAATTGTTGGCGATGACCGGACATTTGACTTTGAATAGGAAAAAGATATTCTGATCGGCATCGCTGAGGGTCTCGAAGTTGCCTTGTCCCTTGGAGATGATGACGTCGGCCGCTTTGAACAGGTCTCGAAAAGTCTCACTGCAATCGTCGAGCATGGTGCCGGGCGCGTCGGAGCCGTTATCGATGACGGTGACCCGCTCGGTCAGTCCGACCTGAATGGCATCTTCAATAACCGCGTCGTTCAGGACCGGATGGCCCTTGACCGCGACGGTCACTCGCTCGATTGGGAGCTGGTCGATAAGCAATCGGTCGAAGGCGATCTCGCCCGCATTGTCGGTCAGATAAAGGATTTGTTTTGCTTCATTGACTGCTTGATGCAAGGCCTCGACGTTGCCGACAAACGGATCGGAAAGGGCCCGATCGATGGACTGAAACACTTCGTCCTGGCTCAGCGACCCTTTGGCACCCAGGTCGATAACGTTGCCGGCAATGGCATAACGTACGGCGGTGGTAAACGGATCGGCCGCGTTTTGGATCTGTTTTTCGATTTCAGGCAGGAGTGTTAACGCCAGTTCGTTGAAGGAGTGTTTTAGTTCGCGATAGGGGTCGGTGTGGCCCGAGGTTTTTCGTATCCGGCGATGGAGCTGCTGGGCGACGGCCGGCGGCGACTTTGCCAGATCCAACGTTGCGGCATCTTGTAGGATGCTCCGCACGATTTCTTCGTGAAAAGCGGGATCTGACGAGACAAATCGAGCTGCTTCGAGGGCTTGGCGGAGGAAACATGGCATACAATCGAGGGAGGTTTTCACGTTCGAGCTCGTTGGGGTAGAGGTAAGGCCGGGCGGAGATGCCTGGCGGGTGTGTGTTCCAGGAAGGTTGTTGACGAAGTTTGCGTAAACCGCGATGATGATAGGATTATACTATGATACCGATGTGCCCGAAAGAGCCCCCCAGTCACAAGCGTGATCGGATATGCAACCATCGCCTAACAAAAAATGGTCTTCGCTGCTTCCACTCGTGGTGGTCTTGGGTCTTTTCGTTGTTTGTTTTTCGGGCGTTCTTTTTCAAGATCGACTTTTCGCTTTTCGTGACGCGGCCCGATTTTATTATCCGCTTTTTACGTTTATTCAACAGACGTGGGAGGCCGGTCAGGTGCCGTGGTGGAATCCGTACGAGAACGGCGGGATACCTGTTTGGGCCAACCCGGCCGCGAGTCTTTTTTATCCCGGCAAGCTGATCTTCTTCGTGATTCGTGATTTTGATATGGCGTATCGCGTTTATATTTTGGGCCATGTGCTGCTGGCCGCGTTTTGGGCCTATCGACTTGCTCGGTGTTGGCACGCATCGCGACCGGCCGCGACACTCGCGACGATTGCCTACACGTTTTCCGGGGCGGTGTTGATTCAGTATGCCAACGTGATTTTTCTTGTCGGGGCCGCTTGGCTACCGGCAGGCATACTGGCCGCGGACCGGATGCTACGCTATCGGCGTAAACGGGATGCCGTGCTGCTGGGGGTCGTTTGTGCCTTGGTAACGCTTGGTGGGGATCCACAAATGGCCTATCATCTCGGCCTGCTTGTTTTGCTCTTGGTCGTGTTGCGTGCGATACGACGACGGGCACTCGCGACGGGCTCTACTCCGTCGGCCCGGCGACGTGGTGGACTGGGGAAGCTGCTGGTGATCTCGTTATTTACCGGATTTTTACTCGCCGCGATTCAGATTGTGCCAACGGTTTGCTATCTGTCGACCACCGATCGGGCCGAGAGTCCGGTCGGTTTGAGCGTATATGATGTGCCGAAAATGGCTAGAGAAGAGGATGCGAGCGAGCGGATCGTCGATGGTCTGCTTTGTCGAAAGCTCGATCAGCCTGGTCATCAGCGGTCGGTCTATCAGTTTAGTGTTGGGCCATGGCGGTTTGCGGAGTTGATCTGGCCGAATTGCTACGGGCGGCAGTTTCCGCTCCATCGGCGTTGGATTCAAGTTCTGCCGGGCGAGGGGCGAGTTTGGACCCCGACGCTTTATGCCGGTATCCTCCCACTTGGCTTTGCGATTGCTGCCTTTCGATTACGTCGAGGGAGACGCCGAGGGCCGAAAAAAGCCGGGGCGCTGAGCCGTCGCTGGATGTCGTGGATGTTGCTGCTGGGGTTGGTCGGATCGCTGGGGTATTACGGGATTGTGTGGGCCGTGGAGGAGGTGGTCGGGGTGACGCCGGTTGCCGGGGCACCGGTCGGCGGTTTGTATTGGCTGATGACGGTTCTGCTGCCAGGCTATGCTTATTTCCGCTATCCGGCGAAGCTTTTGGTCTTTGTTTCGCTCGGTGTGGCGATGCTCGCCGCACGAGGCTGGGACGATTCTTTTTCGGCCCGACGCGTGCGGACGGACCGCCTTTTTCTCGGGATTATGATGCTGAGCCTTGGCACGCTTGCCGGTTTTGCTCTATTAAAACCGCTCTGGAGTGATTGGGTTTCGACCGCCCCGTCCTGCCCTTTGTTCGGGCCGCTCGATGTGGAGGGGGCGTTTTATGAGACGCTTTTCGGCTTGGGCCAGACGGCGGTCGTTGCCGGTGTGGCGTGGGTTTTACTGCGATGGTTTGTGGTTCGGCGAAAGCCAAATCACGCGGTTGGTGGCTGGGTCGCCGGGCTGCTGGTCCTTTGGACAGTATTGGACCTTGGGCTGGCAAACCACTGGATCATCGCTACCGCTCCGTCCGAATTGTGGCAGACCCGTTCGCCGATCGTAGCGGACCAGAGCGATGGAAATGAGCCGCCGGTTCGTGTTTATCGGTGGCCCAATTTTCATAACCCGGAGTGGGAGAGACATGGTTCGACGGACCGACTGGCCGAGGCGGTTTCTTGGGACTGCGAGACCCTTTGCCCGAAGTATAATTTGTTACAACGTACGAACGTGGTCAACTCCTATGGCACGATGATGCCGGCCGAGTATCGACAGCGGCTTCGAGGCACGCCGGTGGAGGTGATGCGAGCAACCGGTGCAACGATCGCGATTCTGCCGGTCGAGGTGGTGTTGCCCGCCGGGGAGTGTCTTTTGGTGGACGAGGATGCCGGTTTCGCGATCTGGCGGTTAAAAGCAATCCCCAAACCCTAAAATGCAGTAGCTGTGTCTGTTAGCCCGGCTGCGTGCGGCCGGTATATTACGGTAAAAACCCGTCGCACGCGACGGGGCTAACAAGTACAATCGCAAATTTTTGTGGTTTTGGGACAGCTTCTAAAAGCAGCTTCTATCCCAGCTTCGGAATAAGCTTTTTTTCTCGATTTTTGTTGATAGAGTGTCCATTCACGGCAATATTTACTCAAGTGTTTCTCTTTTGCAACGGCCCAAAGTTTTTTTACAACTTCTTCTAGGGGGGGCCTTGCAACCTCTTGCAATGGCAGTGGTTAGCGCGTGCTCAAAGGCAACGTTTTTTTCTCTTGGAAAAGGGGGCTTTTTCCTGATATTTTCCCGACATTCGGCGGGTTTCTGGCATAGATTTTAGATAGCCTGGAAGGTTTGGGAGGCCACCGGTCTGCGGCAAATTGCCTTTTCGTTGAGACCGTGGCGCGATTCGTGTTGTTTTGGGTACGGCACGAGTTTTTGGGAAAGGAAACTTATCACCTTGGTCCTGCAACAAAAGGAGCACATTATGTCTTGCGCCGGTACGTTTCGGCAGGGGAGAGTTGGCATCGCCTCACGGCGTCGTGGAGCGATCCTAGTTCTTACCGCACTTCTGTTGGTATTTCTTGTCACCATGGTCGCGTTTACGATCGATATTGGTTACATGCTGGCAGTTCGTTCGGAAGCAAAACGGGCCACTGATGCTGCGGCACTCGCCGGAGTAGGTGCGTTG
>JASFHG010000325.1:0-5026 GCA_050123355.1 Planctomycetia bacterium | reverse complement strand
AAGGCATTCTTCGTCACTGGCAATGGCTTATATCGAATCGATCTAAAAGACTTTTCCATAAAAAAGTCAAAAATTCCCCCAGATACAGTCCCAATTGGTACGGGCCCGTTTCCAAGGATTGTCTTTGGCTCGCTTTTTTGGGAGACGCAAAGAGTCTGCGAAAAGGTAAATCAACTTCACTGAAGTAAGAAAGAATATCCAAATCGCACCTTTCTATAGCGGGCATCAGTAAAATCAAAATTCATCCATTTTTCGCTAAATACATTTTCACTCCATCCTCACACGGGAATATTATCATGAGACGCTTCTACTTTTTATCAATCATATTATTGTCTGCCCTCCTTTCACTTGGCATTGTCGGATCTCTCGGAACGGCGCAAGCGGCAATCTCCGGCACAGGCGACATCAACCCGAGCTTGCCGTGGACCAATACTTATTATGGTCAAATTGGAGCGAATCAGCCTGGAAGCATCATGATCGATGGTGGTACTACTCTCAATTTGCTTATTTGTGCCGTCGGCGAGGAAAGCACGACGAGCGACGGCACCTTGATCGTTACGGGAAATGGTTCGACGTTAAACAGCGCTTGGAGTTTTCAGGTCGGCGGTGCGGGACTTGCAAATCTGCAGATTTTCAACGGTGGGGCGGTCAATAGTTCTAACGAAGAAATCGGGACAACCGCTGCGGGAGCGGTCACTTCCATAACCATCGATGGCAACGGGTCACAGTGGAACTGTAATGACGATTTCACAATCAACGGGCCCGGGACCACTACCTTGAATATTCTCAACGGTGGGGCCTGTACGGTTCCCGGCATCTTCAACCTCGAAAATGAAGCCGGCAGCAACAACACCATAAACTTCGATGGTGGAACCTTGACGCTCGGCACTCTCATTGCAGACACCAATCAACTTACCGGAACCGGCAATATTGTCTTTCGCAGTACGGCTTGTGATATTGATATGGTATTTGATGCCGCCAATGGCATGATATCGCAGACCCTTCTGAACAACCAACCTGGCCAGAACATTACGACGATATTGGACATGAGTGACCCGGTTCTTACGAGCGCAAACCCCTTCTATGTCGGCTATGAAAACAGTGGTTCGATGATTTTGCAGGACGGAAATATTCTCACGACGGCTGAGGGATATATCGGCTATGGGGCATCGGCGACCGGTACGGCAACCGTCACGGGCATGAACACGCAATGGTCCACCATCAATAACCTTTCCGTCGGCCATCAAGGAAATGGAACCTTGAATATCCTTGACGGAGCGTCAGTACAATGCAACAGCATGATCTACATTGCGAAAGAATCGAACTCGACCGGCGTTATGAAGGTTGACGGCCCCAATTCCAACGCGTCGAGCTCCTCCCTGTATGTCGGCCATGAAGGGGACGGAACCCTCGATATTACTTCGAGCGGAAGCGTTACCAGCACATACGGACTTATCGGTTACGCTGCGGATGGGCGAGGTGCCGTAACCGTTGCCGGCAATGGATCAAGCTGGAGCAATGGCACGAAACTATGGGTCGGGTATTCCGGTGAGGGAACCATGACCATCCTCGACGGAGGAAACGTTACCAACACATCCGGCATGATTGGCGACCAACCAGATGCAACCGGTCACGTCACGGTCGACGGCAGCTCCTCTACCTGGAACAACAATGGCGATCTCTACATAGGCAATGAAGGCGATGGCACCCTGGACATATTCAACGGCAGCCATGTCATGGCCACCGGGACCACTTACATCGCCAAGAAAGACGATTCCACAGGCAAGATCAACTTCGGAACTAATGGTGGAACTTTGACCACAGGTATGATTTGGGCCGGAAGTACGCAACTCACCGGGGTTGGAACCATCAGCACTCATGGCTTCATGGGTGATGGCAATATTGTCTTCGACGCCGCAAGCGGCCTGAAACCCGAAGGAACCATCGCCGAATTTCCAAACCAAAACATTACCCTCCAAGTCGATCTGTCCAGCCATACAGAAAATTTCGGGATCGGGTACATGGGATCCGGCTCGGTTGAAATCCGCGAAGTCGTCGTCGATACAGGCAATGGCTATCTTGGCTATCATGCCGGATCGACGGGCGTGATAACTGTCACAGGGAATGGCTCGCAATGGATGTGTGACACAATATATGCGGGACACGAAGGCAACGGAACGCTTCATATTACCAATGGCGGACGGGTCCATTGTTGGGAAGGTAATATCGCCTACCAGAAAGGCTCGACCGGCTTGCTTACCCTTTCCGGCCCTAATTCAACATTGCAAGCCGGGGAGTTCAACGTGGGGTACTTCGGAGACGGAACTTTTGAAATCACCAACGGCGGAAATGCCGATACGGGAACCTGTTATATAGGAAGAAATGCCATATACAACGGAAGCGGCACGGTAACCGTAAAGGATTCGGGATCTATTTGGGCCATCAATAACTACCTTTATCTCGGCTTCAATGGCAACGGTACCTTGAACATTTCTGATGGTGGATTGGTTCAAGTTGCTGCGGCAATAATCACCGGGGCTTATGATTCGACCACGACGAGCAAAATCGATTTTGATAGCGGCGGCGGAACCTTGATCTCCAATGGGTTGGAAATTAGCGAGAAAGACCTTACGGGAAACGGAACGGTCTATGCCAAGGGATTGGTAAGCGAGTTTGACGCCGTCTTTGATGCCGGCACGGGAGCAACCCAAACCATCGTCATGAATAACCGGCCCGGCCAAAATGTCACGATTCATCTTGACCTGAGCGATCCGGAACATGTCCAAAAATTTGGTGTAGGTCAGGGGGTCGGTGGCAATGGCTCCATTGTCATCAAAGACGGAGTCACGATCTATTCCCTTGCTGCCAGTATCGGCCTCAACGAAGGATCCTCGGGAATCGCTATTGTGACAGGTGCCAACTCCGAATGGCGACAAAGCAGCACACAAGGTGGAAGCTGTTATGGATACATTGGGGGACTAGGTGACGGGGCACTCCACATCCTGGATGGCGGAACCGTTCATGCGACATGTAGTTTCAGCGGCAGCATCTATATTGCAAATGGAGAAAACAGTACAGGCATGCTGGAAGTCGATGGAATCGGATCCACTTTTATTTGTGAATACCCTTATCTGCAAGTGGGATATAGAGGTACTGGAACCCTTAAAGTCACCAATGGCGGAATGGTGACAACTCGCATCGGCGATATTGCACATAAAGACGGGACCAGTCAGGCGATCGTCGATGGTGCCGGATCCGTGTGGGATACGGAACGCCTCGGGATCGGTTACGAAGGAGGAACCGGAACCCTCAAAATCACGAATGGTGGAACCGTTCATTGCGAAGAATATCTCACGATCGGAAATGGCGAAGTAATTATCGATGGACAAGGGTCGTCCATGATCGGTAATTCACAGGTGCAAATTGGAGTGAACGACGAAAATCATGGAAACTTGACGATCATTAACGGCGGCAAGCTCCACAACCAATCGTGCATCATCGGAGATTCGGATCCCTATTCCGTAGGTGTTGCAACGGTCCGAGGAGTCGGTTCAATCTGGATTAATGCCGATACCCTTCAGATCGGAAAAAGTTCCTATCAAACTCGTGATGCGGCATTGAACCTCATCGATGGCGGAACCGTCACGGCAGAAAGTGCTACAGTACAATATAGCCACAATGTCGTGAATATCGACATCAACAGCCATCTCGATATCGCCGATACCTTCACCAACAATGGAACCGTGAATATTACCGCCGGGATAACGGCCTCATCATCCCTCAGTGCACCGATTACCGCCTCTTCATGGGCCGGAACGGGAAGCTATCGTGCCTTTGGGGGAACGTGGGATGAAACGAACCATCACTTTACCCTGTCGGGATTTCAATCAGGGGTTGCAGGGACGAACCTCAATATCGACCTAACCCAAAAACTACAAGTCAGGGTTCTTGATGCGTCCCTGGAAGAATATTTCGGGGTGAGCTTCATCGAGGACTCGACCACTGAGGAAGGAAGTTGTGTGATCGGGTTTGTCGCGTCGAAAACCGGTGCGTCGCTGCAAAATGAACTCACGGCCGTTCTCGCAGAAAACGACACTATCCTGAATTGCTGGGATATTCAAAGTGATCTCGCCGACGAAGAACTCGCTTTCCTTTCCATGATGGTGGATGCCGACTCGGAGGATCTGGCCGTCTGGCATTATGACGGGAGCGGCTGGTCCGAGTATACCTTGCCAGACTGCTCGGCACTGAGCCACGATTGTGGTTATGCCTGCTTCCTCGTTGACAATCTCACCGGTAGTTATGCCATTGTCGGGGCCGCCGTGCCCGAACCAAGTACGATCATATTGTTGCTGCTGTCGGCCCTGTCGACCGGAGTGCTGGTGTTTCGCAAGAAAGCATGATTGCTTGCAAACCGAATGAAGGTTTTGAAATGTTTTCCGGGTTGCTGTTTTAGAAATCCTTACCGAATTGGGTGATTAATTCCCAGTAAAAACCAAAACAATAAACCATCCTGGATAGCGATGACTGGTCGGAAAAAATTGCTAACAACTTACCATTCGCGCATAGCAATAAGCCATGAAAGAGCAAGTGACATATTGGAAAACGTGTGAAACGGTGATATAATGGGAGTAGCTTTTATTGCTGACATTGACGAAATTCACCACGTTGCCCGATAGCGGCCCGTGTTGCCAATAGTGACTTTGGCCGCGACAGACTCGGACGTGTTGCATTTGGGCGTAGCTTTAAAATAATAAACTGGCAAAGATCAACGAGGAGATGGTTGTAAATAGTTACCACAAATGAACTTAAGTGACTTTTGTCGGTCTGCCCTTTCGGCTGCCCGGGCGGTTTAGTAATGCCCTAAGTCTTTGGTATATAAACTGTTTACAAAAAACTTCGTCGAGTCTGAAAATCCACAGGTTGACCACCAGTCCCGACAAGAACTTACCCACCCCGCAAATTTCCGGGGCACTACTTCCTACTCAAACGTCACTCGTTCATATACCGATACCCATTATCATTG
>JASFHG010000324.1:0-5044 GCA_050123355.1 Planctomycetia bacterium | reverse complement strand
CAATCGTACTGTGGAGTATAAGTGTGCCGGTGCCATGCAGTTTAGATTCGTCGGCGTATGATACTAGCGATCCGGAATCGATGGTTCCTCCATTGAAATGAATGGCTCCTTGGTATCCGATCGTGGTTGTGTTGGTAACTCGTACTAGACCGCCATTGATAATGTCGAGTGTGCCGCCGATGTCTAGGTTGTTGGAATTGATCCAGCTGGAGCCGTTGCCATCGACTGACGCGATGCTGGTTCCTCCGATAGCACCGTTTTTACAGCTGACCGTCGCACCTGTTTGGATGTCGAGTCTACCGGGGTTTTGATAGCCGACGACTAAGTCCAATTGATTGGCCCAATGGGTTCCATTTCCGTGGACTAAAACAGAGCCGTTGGAGTCGGGACCGTAGCTGATATAACCTTCCTGTGATGGGACCGTCATGCCGTTACCGATCTCGAGGTATCCGGTGCCTTTGTAGCCTGCGCCGAGGTGTCCGCTTCCGTTGAAATCCAAGTTGATAGTGATGTTTTGGTTGGGCTGACTGCTGATGGTGCGATAATGTTGAGTGAAATCGTCTGGGGTCATGAAAGATAGCGGCTGATCGACGATGACGCCGTGTAGAAGTACGGTTCCGGTTCCGTGCAGAGCTGCATCGCCCGTATAGAGGCTTGCGCCCTCGAGAGTTCCGTTGTTGAAATAGATGTCTCCCGAAACAAAATCGTAAAGAGTGTTTACGATGACCTTTCCGCCGTTTTGAATATTTAGTGAGCCTGTGCCACTTATGGGAAGGAAGAGCATTTCTTCAATTGTCCAGGTTGAATTAGGACCATCGACCGTGACGTTTCCTATTGATCCGACGCTGGAGGCAATAAAGCTTTTTTGGCAAAAGACGGTTCCTCCGTCCAGAATATTGAGTGTTCCGTTGCCATTACCACCCACGTCGATATAATTATTGTTCCAAATCGAGCCGGTTCCCAGAACCGTCACCGTACCACTGGATCCTGTTCGTTCGCCGATACAGCTATAGTCGTTAGAGACGCTACCGCCATCGGTGATAAGGAGAATGCCATTTCCTTTGTGGCCTACGTAAAAGTCACCATTGCAGAGCCAGGAGGAGGCCGTGCCTGAGATGGTAGTGATGCCAGACACGCTCGAATTATAGCCAAGATATGCTTGGCCCGATTCGATTTGCGAAGCGCCATCGATCAATAGATCACCTGGATAGTCTTTGCCAATGTAAGCAGATGTTCCATGGGTCCACATTGTCGGATCTGCTGGGTCGATGTCGTTGGCACCTGTGTCGTTGGGGTCGATAATGATTGCGGCCAAGAGTGATTGCGTCAGAAAAAACAAAAGAGGGATGCATGCAAGCAAGGATTTGGCGATGTAATAACGGGCTGTCATCGTAAGTTCTTTGAGAAAGATGGGGGTAAAGTTATACGGTGAATTGTCGAGATTGGATAAATATGCGAAGCTTCATTGTAGCAAAACAGAGCGAAAAAACAACTTCTGTTACCCGAAAGGGGCCATTTCTTATTTGGCGTGGCAGAATTGAAAGGAACTGTACCTAGATTCTCCTTCCTCGCAGCAAGGAACGGGATTGTTTGGGGATTCAAAGATGGGACTGAAAATTTTGCCTCGTGAGAAAATTAGCGTCGCTGGACGAACAGCCAGCCGAGCGAGGCAGTTAGGAACAGGAGGATCGTGCTCGGTTCGGGCACGGTGTTGGGGGTGGTGGTTTGTTGCCAGTTTCCGGCGAGGATGGTGGCGTCGGAGGCGTCGACGATGTCGTCGAAGTTGAAGTCGCCCGTCGACCAGGTGGCCGGTTGACAGTTGTTGATTCCTTGTTGCCAGTGGTTTGACAGGATCGTGGCGTCGGAACTGTCGACGATGCCATCGCCGTTTGCGTCGCCGAGGATCGGGGCGGTGCCGACGATCAAGGCTGCGTAGCCGGATTCTTCTTGGTTCGGGTATGGATATTCTTCGATAGGTTCAAATTCCAGCGTGTAGTCGACGCCCAGGGTTCCGTTGGTCAGCAAGGACCAGTCGTCGATCGTGTCGTCCCAGTAGCGGATGGCATCGGTGCCGTTGATACGGGCGAGAAAACTCGCGAGGATCACTTCTGAGGTGTAGAAGGGGAGGGTCAGCATGCCGCCGGTTGCCATGTTGATGAAGCTGTCTCCGTCGAGATTGTTGTCGATTGTGAGATGAGTGAGATTGACGTGGCCGCCGTGGGTGATCTCTAGTGTGCCGGTGCCGTAGTCGCCGACGGTCATGCGATAGCTGTCCAGGTTGGCGTTAGGGCCTTTGACGAGGACGGTTCCGATTGCCTCGGAAGCCGCACCAATGATGACCGTTGCGCTTTGGGCTTCCGTGGAGGTGGTTACTTGTCCGCCGTTGAGGATTTGGAGGGTGCCGTTGCCATGATAACCGACGAGGATGCCGGAGCCGGTAGTCCAGGCGGAGCCGGGGCCGCACACGGTGACGGTTCCCTGCGAGCCGGGCGCGTTACCGATGCGACCTTCCGTGGTGGTAACCGTGGTCATTCGAGACCGCTCCTCCATCGGATATCAGCATCGTCACTTTACCTCTAGTGGAGACATACATGTCTTCGCTGTTGGTCCATTTGGAGTTGGTTCCTTCGACCGTGATGTCGCTGGTCTGGCTGCTGTTTGCCTTGAGGTAGGCCTCTTCGGAGGTGATCTTTCCACCGTTCGTAATCTGGATGGTAGCTTGTCCCATGGGACAGATAGAGAAGTATTCGCTTTTAAGTACCGAGCCCGGGCCATCGACCGAGAGAGTAGCGGTCATATTGCCATTCTGGCAGAGATAGCAATTGTCGGTCTCAACCCGTCCTCCGTCGGTGATGTTGAGCACTGCGTCTTCCAATAGGCCGACGTACAGGGAGTCGTTGTTTATCCATGTGGAGTCGGTTCCCGTTACGGTGACGGTGCCGAGCGAGTCTCGTTCCCAGCCGATATAACCGTCCTCGGACATGACCGTTAGGCCGTTGCTGATCGTGAGCAGTCCAGAGCCGATCCCGCCGGCGCCGAGGATTCCTTGACCATTGATGTCGTACTGGACGTCGATATTTTGGCCGGGACCGGTGAGGCTGTATTGCCGTGTCAGGTCGTCCGGGCTGTCGAGGGTCACATCCCCGCTGGAAATGATTCCGTGAAGAAGTATCGAGCCGGTCCCCGATAGGCGGTCTTCGTTCGCCATGGTCAAAGCACCTCCCTCAAGGGTTCCTCCGTCAAGGTGAATGGTGCCGTTTTCGTTGATCTTGGTGATGCCGGCGACATGAACTTGTCCGCCGCCCGTGATGTTCAAGGTGCCGGTTCCTTGGTAAGCGATTTTTAGGTGGGAACTGAGGTTCCAGGCCGAGCCGTTTCCGTCGACCGTTGCGGTACTGTTTGAGCTTGTCTGATAGCCGATATGGCCCGTACTGCTATTGGCGGTTCCACCGTTGGTGATATTCAGAGTCGCATCGCCGTAGTCACCGACTAAAATCATGTGTGCTGCCATGACGGAGTTGGTACCGGTGATGTTGACCATGCCGGTGGAGCCGGAGCGATAAGCGATTCGACTTGTGAGGCCGCAATCGACCGTGGCACCGTCGGTGACGTTGAGCGTGCCGTCTCCGTAATAACCCACGTAGTAGTAGCAGGTGTTGTCCCACAGGGAGCCCGCGCCGTCGACGGTGACGATGCCGGTCGCTGCCGAGTTGTAGCCGAGATAGCCGTAGTACGATTGGACCTGCGAGGTGCCATCGACTAGTAGCTCGCCCAAAGCGGTTTTACCGACATAGGCGTCCGTGTCGTCGGTCCATCTTGTCGGATCGGCAGGCAGGACGTCGGTCGCGCCGTTGTTGTTCGGGTTGACGACAACCCCGGCGGAAAGTGGTGTGGAAAAGAAGATCGCAAGAATCGCCAAGGCCAAAGATAGTGTACGTAGACACAGCATGAGAAGGCTTCCCAGAAAGACAAGTCTCTTTTTGCGTTGGAAACTCTGTTTGAAATAAGCAGTTCGATTAATAAGGAAGGCCTTTTTAAGAATCAACCCCACCGCGGCACAATGACCCGTCTGTATGGGGTGCTTGTTTTTCAGCCAAAACGAGGTTCACTCCATCCTTTTTGGGATGATTTTCGTCGGGCTTAACGCCGTCGGACAAAAAACCAGCCGGTCAAGGTGGTCAGCATTAAAATGACTGTACTCGGTTCGGGCACGATGCCAACGGTCAACACGGTATACCCAGCCAGATCGCCGTCGGTATGGTGGACGAGTGTGTAGTCGTCGCCATCGGTTGCGTCGGTGATGTTGGCCCAGTTTGCGATGTTTGTGTCCCAATATTGGATGATTCCATCCCCTTCGATAAGGTTCAGAAAATCAGTCAACGTGAAATCGGGGTCGCCGCCGTAGAGCGCCAGCATGCCCCCGTTGGCCATGTTGATAAAACCGTCTGAAGAATCGTTGACATAATTGTCGCTGCCATAAGTATTGATAGCAAGAGCCATGGTAGTCGAGGCACTGGACCAATAGCCGGCATCGATGGTTAATAGCTCTCCGACACGTACCAGTCCGCCATTGGTGATAGTGAGAGTGCCGGTACCGGACTGGCCGACGGTGAGGCGGTTTGTGGTTATCCATGTTGATCCGGGGCCGCTTACGGTTGCCGCGCTGCCAGAGGCGTATGCGTAGCTTACAAAGGCGGAAGCAGTATGGACCTTTGCTCCATTGATAATGTTCAGCGTGGCATCGCCATAGCGACCAACATAAAAATAACCACTATTGATCCAGGTTGCATCGGGTCCTTCGATAGTTACCGTGCCTGTAGAGTTGGTTGTGTAACCAATATAGGCATGGGAAGTTTGGATTTGTTCGTTACCATAGACCAGTAGATCGCCATTATCGATGTCACCAATGTGAGCAGAGGTCTCGCTTGTCCACGTCATTGGATCGGGAATGACATCGTCGGCTCCGATATCGTTTGAGTCGATAACGAATTCAGCCCGAAGCGGCTGTGGCGAAAATAGCAAAATGCAGGCAAAAACCACGCAA
>JASFHG010000323.1:0-5045 GCA_050123355.1 Planctomycetia bacterium | reverse complement strand
TGGCCCGGCAGCTCGCCCACCTTGGTGCGTACGCCCCCTTGCGGGACCAGTTTGCCGAGCGACAGCGGCGAGGTGACCAACAGCGTCATGTCACCCGCCCGCCAAAAGACCTTTTGTGGCGTGATCCTCGGCAGCCGCCAGTCGTCGTTTTCGACAATCGGGCAGGTGGCCTTGATCCGAAGCGTTTCGCTACGTGACAACGATTTTGAAAGGGACAGCGAGACGATCGTTTGCCCATCTTCTTCCGACTCCAGGAACCATTTTACCGGCTCACTTCCCAGCCGAGCCGAGATCAGCGTCAGTGGCTTTTCCAACACGACACGCAGGCGGTTCGGGAGCGAGCCGTCTTTGCTGGTCAGGTGAAACGCGGCACGAAGCTCCAGCCCGCGCGGAGAAAATTCGTAAACAAGCGACTCCGAAAGTTTCGGGATCTCGGGCAGCGCGGTCGTCTCTTTTTTCTTTGTCAACAAGAGTCGAAACCGGCCGCTTAACGTGGGGGCGACAGTCCAGCGAATTTTCGAGTCGGGGAGCTTCGGGTCTTCGACGTCTCGTCCCAAAAGCAAGCCGGAAGGGACCGAGAGTTCCCAGCCAGGGTCCAGCAACAGTGAGACGGTCGAGCGGGTGGAGCGAGGGAGCGTCAGGTCGAAGGAAAACTCGTCCGGTCGGATGGATCGGTTTCTCGCCGCAAAGTCGAACCGTACCGTGCCCGACCGGTCCAGTTGAGCAACGAGGCGACCGAGTTTGTCGACACCGGTCGCCATGGGCTGCTTCTCTTTACCCTTGACCACGTTCTTTACGCTCAAATTGGCCGGTCCCAGTACGAGGAACGCGGGGCCGGTCGAGTCGCTTGCCACACGGACCACGTTCAAGGTCGCCTCTCCAACAAGCCGGTTGGCCTCGAGCTCGACTTCATAGTCGGCCGAGGTGATTTTGAGGTCGGGCGAGGCAAAAAGTTGCTTCGGCGTGCCTTGATTGGCCGCGTCCAAGAGTTTTTGAAATTCTTTCTCGGGGATCGGGATGTACCGCTCCTTTTGCGTTGGCCAAAGCTCCGGCCGATCGTGAGGAACAAAAACCCGATGATATTCCAACCCGGCCGCCGGCTTTGCTGCCGTTTCTTCCTCCTGCGCGCAAACCGTCCCCCCGACCATCGCAAGAATCGCGAGGCAAAGAGCAAGTTTCAGCAGGTGTGAAAAACGGTACATGGGTGGAGGTTTGTTTTTAAATGCGTTGTTATTTGTTAGCGGCGGGGCTTGTCCCCACGTTAAAAACAAAATAAGTAAGTGTTACCGCAACGATTCTTAGCGCGGGGACAAGCCCCGCCGCTAACAAGTGTGTTGTCACTTCTATTCCGGCGGCTTAAGCTGCGTTTCGGTACTTTTCGGTTGGTTGGTTTGACTGCCACCGATCGGCGGAAGGATCACTTGCCGCTGGGTCGAGTCGCGATCCAGGATCGAGCTGCCGCCCGACTCGGCGATCGGGATCGGGGTCGGAAGCTTGGGCCGCGACAGACGACGTTTCAAGATCATCGTAACGCCGACCAGGATCACGCCCAACGCCGACGCCTGGAGCCCCAGCAGTATCGGCTCGGTATAAATAACGCCCAGGCTGCCGAGCGCAACGCCGAGCGTCAAAAGGACCGCCGGATGGCGCGTCACAGGTACGTAAATCAACAGGAAACCGACGATCAAGACCAGGCCCGAGGCACTCAGCACGATAAACGAGCGATTGGCCACGCGGAAAGTAATTTCCTCGGGAGCGCCGAACGAACTGAACAGATAAAGGTTCACCTGCGGTTTTTTCTCCGTCAGTGTCTTGGATCCGACCCACCGTTCCAGTTCGGCGGTATCCATCAGCGGCTCGCGTTGGAAGAGGCCTCCCTCCCACTGCCAGGCCGACTCGGAAAGAACCTCGCGCGGCGTACTGACCAAATGTTTACCGGTCGGGAGGAGCAGTTGCCAGTACCAACGTTGGATCCAGGCGTCTTCGCCCAACTGGGGCATCCCCAATCGGAGCAACGAGCGGTGACTCCCGGAAGGCTGGGTCCACCACTGCAGCTCGAGCTCTTGCAAGCCGGCCGAAGGTTCCGGGAGCGTGAGCAGATAGCGACGGTCCCCCAGCAGCTCGAACGGAAGCGTCAGACCACCCAGCGAGAACGCGATCCGGCCCTCGATCGTTCCTTCGGGCATCGTTATTTCGATCTGGTTGTGGAGTGTGGGTTGAGCTTGGAATTGGAAAATCGCCCGATGCGCGTACTCGCGATCGGTCACCCAAGTTTGGAAAAACGCGCGGTGGATCGTGGTTGGTGGCGTTTGGTGTCGTTTCTCCATCGAGACCAGCATCCGAATTGCCCCGAGACGGCCGGTGATGTCAAAATTTTGGCGGGTGCCCGTCGCGAAGTCCGCCTTCGAAATCATCCCGTCAACAATCGGCTCGATACGTGGCAGGTCTTCGAGTGGCGCCGCTTCGTCGGTCCCGTCGTGGATCGGGCTGCTCTCCACCTTATCTTCGAGAACGTCCACCATAAGGCCACGCGACGTGATGATCGACATTTCGTGATGAAGGATCGGTTCGTGTGAAGGGAGCACCAAGGGAATCCGCTGTTCGGTCGGCGTGTTTGCCGTCAGGGTACGTGACGAAAGCAAGTAGCGAACGGCCACGACGCATCGCCCGATACGAGCCGACGGAAGCGTCAGAACCATCGGCACGGTCCGGGGCTTGTTTACTGCACTGGTTGCGGGCGGCTTGGACGCCGAGGCCGCCTCGGCCTTCTCGTCCGCCGTAGCCGGTGTGGTCGGCGGTGTGTCTTCGGAGGTTGCGGAGGATGAGGTTTCTTCGGGCGTCTCTTTTTCAGGTCCGTCAGGCCACTTGTCCAAAATTCGTGACACGACCGGTACGCCATCAACCAAAAATTCAAGGTTCGTGCCGTGGACGATCGACTCGGGCACTTCCAAGACGATCTGATCACTCTGCTCGTGGTCGATCTGATAGGTCAGCAACTGTTCGACGTGGACGTTCAGTTTCTCGAACGCGATGGTGCTTCGCATGTCGACCGATACTTGCTGCTGGTGGATCGATCGCTCGGCGGAAAAAGTAGCTTGGCCTGCATCCCCTCGATAATAAAGGGGCGCTTGCTGACGTTCAGGCAACGGGATCGAAGGAGCCGTTTGCAGCCGCGTCAGTCCGGTCGAAGAGGCCGTGTCGGGAAGCAGCTTGACGTTATCCTCCGGCTGAATGACGACCTCCGCCGGGCCCGGCGAATCGACGTGGGGGCATGGGAAGTTGATCGACAGCTTGGTCTCTTTTTGCGGGGCGGCACGGTGCGCTTCGAGTTTGAGCTCGACATGACCGATCGTCGGGCTTAAGAGCGGGATCGTGGCCAGACCTTGAGACGAAACGGTAATCCGATTCGCATCCACCAGCGTCTCCGGCCCGATCTTGTCCAATTCCCATCCTCGCAAGTCCAACTGAAGCGAGAGGACCTCTTTTCCGCGGATCGTGTAGCTGAACATCGATTCGAGCTGTAGCTGATCGGCCCCGACGTGAACGATATGTTTCGGCTCGACGCTCACCCGAGTCCGTCGCGGAGTGATTTGCGATTGCAAGAGGAACGGAGCCGAGTAATACTCGAACATCACCGTCGGATTTTTGACGTTCATCGAATCGGGGATGCGATCCACGCGTCGGATTCCGCGTCTCGGTGACCAGGAGACGTAATAGTCCGGCCCGACGGTCGCCGCGACATGTCCCCATTGACGCACGGCATCGATCACTTGAAAACCGGCCGGCTCGATGCTGTCGAGAGAAGACCGATCCAAGGGCCGTGTAGTCGAAATTCGCAGCAGGATGGGATCGACGGTCGGCTCGGCAAGCCGCACCTCGATCGTACGAGGCCCGTTATTTTTTTTCGCCGCTCCGTTTTCCGTCGCACTCGTTTCTCCATTGGAAGTTCCGTTCGGCTTTTTGTTTTCCAGCTCGATCACCTGATAGTCGCCTTCGGAAACCTGATACGTCTCGGTCCCTTTCGGCAGGCGAACCCGAAAACGGTCGATCGGCATGCCACGCCCTCGGACCTTCAGGACCGCTTCGCACGTGATGTCCAGTGACCCGATGTTCACGACGATCTCGCCCGAGGCCTCCATGACGGCCCGCGTTTTGGAGGACCCGTTCGGGTTTTTGTGCCAAAGAAGTTGGAAATCGCCACGGACCGAGTCGATCGTCAGCCGTGTTTCGGGCGTTTTCGCTTTCGTGTCCTCGACCTTCGTCAATCGAGATTCGATCGGAGCATTGACCTCGAGATCGACCTCCGGGACGGCCAGCGTCATCTGCGAGCGGGTGGAGCGAGGCGCATCGAAACGCAGACGGGTATCCAGACCGATCGTCGCCGTCGGAATGGCCGTCGAGAGCGTGATTTTATGCTTCTGGCTTTTCTTTCCTTCGATCCAAACGACGTACGTCTTCTTCTTCACATCGTATTCGAGAAACGCGTTCCCTTCGCCTTCGTATTTCAAGTCTTTCCGCATGATCGCCTGAGAGAGTCCGACCGGGACACGGATCGTGTCGTCTTTGCGCGTGGTGATGGCCAGGGAGATATCCAGATTGGCCCGTTGATCGGCGACCGTGCCGCGGATTTCCGCTTGGTCGATCGTGAAAGCGGCCGGCTGCGGGCGAGGCGTATGGTCCTGCCCTTCGCGGAACCATTTCATAAAATCTTCATACCCGAAGCCGAGCATCGGCACGAGCTGTCCCTCTTGATCCTTGAGATAAAAGACCGGAGGTCCTGCCTCGCGAACGAGCGCATCGGCGCTCCTTGCCGTCGAAGCGGTCGGCTCGGCGCAGACCCCAACGGCAGTGCACAGAATCAGATGGCATGTTAGCCAAACGGTCAACCATCGCATGGGTTGGGTATACCTTCCTCTTATTTTTTGGTCTGCGCAAGAGAGACTATTTCCTCTTGGCGAGACAAATCTGTTCCGGTTTTTGAAAAGCAATCGCAGCCTCTTCCCAAACGGTTTCCCACCGACGGACACCGTCGCTAAACCATCAGA
>JASFHG010000322.1:0-5046 GCA_050123355.1 Planctomycetia bacterium | reverse complement strand
TTTCATTACTGGTCTGGGGGAAAATGACCACTTCAGAAGCTTCCGCTTCCCGTGGAAGTTCCAACTGATAGTTCGATTGAGCCAACCAGTGAATGTCCTGGAGCGATGCCTCCAGTTGAAGCTTGTCGGTGGTTGCCTCTCGGGCCTCGGTGATGGCATGTTCAAGTTGCAAAGAGGTAAAAGATTCATCGAGGCGGTTCAGCACGAGATTCATTATCTCGTCGTGGACACCGATGTCGGTGAGTTTGCGCCGAAACAACGGCTTGTCATATTGTTGGTCGAGAACCACGCGGCCGGGTCGGGCAAGGCGTTGGCACTGGTCGATTTGGATCTGGTGGTCGGAAGTGATGACGCCCGAGCGGAAGACGATCGACGACACATGCCCCTCGCCTGTCGCTCGGAGGCTCATAATGAACCGTACCGCGCCGTCAGGAAGGTTGCGCTGGTTTTGATGCGGGACGATCGACGGGTTGAATAGAGCCGCCGACTCGATCGAGTATTCGGTGGTCAAGTACGATCCGATCAACAGACGGTGATTGTGCGAAAGGTCGGCCGACATGCCGATCATCGTCATACCCGTACGATAATTTTCTTCGAGCACGGCGACGATGTTATCGTGACGGTTACGGAACTTCAAGAACACTTCGTCCAGCAGCCGGTCAACCTGCCCACCACTCAGACCGCGGATACGTTCGACGATGCTGCGGATCCTCACCTCCCCGCCCGGATCGAAGAACCGGGTAATAACACGGCGAATATCACTGGTAAGCGTGACCGGAAGACGTCGGATCTTCAAAGAACCACGACCATTTTTATGGTTTGTTGATTTCATTACCTATAGTTTAGCTTATTCTCGGTGCAGGGCATGTGTTAAGATAGTTCAAGACGTCGGAAAGCTGAGCAGTGGCCAGGGCCAGGCAGGTGTCAGCGCCGCCGTAATAGAGGCGGATTGTATCGGTCGGCTTGTCTAGAATCCAGCCGCATGGAAAAACGACACCGTTGACATCACCCTGGCGTTCATAAGGCATCTCGGGAGCGAAGACCCATTCGTCGCTACGACGAATAACTTGAGCAGGATTTTCTAAGTCCAACAGTGCCAGCCCCAGACGGTACAGACAACCGCCGGCAGTTACCCGTACGCCATGGTAAAGGATCAGCCAACCCTCGGACGTTTCCAGGGGAGGTGGACCTAAGCCGATTTTGTTGGAATCCCACCATGCACCGCGTCTTGTATGAAAGAGAACATGATGATCTCCCCAATGTTTCAGGTCGGGCGAGTAGGAGATCCAGAGGTGCGCGCTGGAACTTTCGGCAGAAACCGGACGATGGATCATCGCGTATCGGTCGCCGAACCGGCGGGGAAAAACGGCAGCGTCCTTGTTCTCGGGAGGCATAACCGGGCCGAGCCGGTTGAATGTGATGAAATCTTTTGTCTGAGCCAAGTAGACCAGAGGTCCACTGGAGGAGTACGCGGTGTAGGCGATGATCCACTGACCACGGTCCTCAAGCCACGTCAAGCGTGGATCCTCCAGACCCCATTTTTCTTCCGGGTAGTTCGATGGGTCGGGAGTGAAGCTGGGGGTAGAATCGATTTGCCAGTCCGACACGCCGTCGTTACTTCGAGCCACGGTCAGATGCGAATGTCCACGTCGATCCTCGACACGAACGAGCAGGATCGTTTCATCGCCTACTTGGCATGCGCCCGCATTGAACACCGCGTTGGCCGTATACGGCCAGTCCCGGGCGGTCAGGATGGGGTTTGCATCGTGGCGATGGAATAGTTCTACGCAAGGGGCAAGTTTTTTCATCTCTCCACACATGTTGAGATTTCCTTGTGGTTTAGTTCCGTCCATAAATAGGCAAGCGTGGATTCTGCTCCTTGATTTCGATTGACCCGGGCCGGTTGAATACCGTCGTAGCAGGTGCCGTGGCGAACGTCCACCAACGGCTCATGTAAACTGTTCTTCCCATGGAACCAGCTGTAGGCACGATCGAAGGTGTCTAGATACATCTCATCATTACCGAACAAACTGAACGCGGCCATCGCGGCATCGGCCATGGTAGCTGCCTCCACGGGCTGCTGGTCGTACTTCGATTTTTCTTCTCCGTGAGGATACCAATCGTTGTTTCCGACGGGCCAGAAGACATCTTTGGCTGTCGTTGTATGATCCAAAAAATCAAACGTGGTCTCCGCCACATCGAGAAAATCTTTCTCCGACCAGCATCGAGCGGCAACGAACAGGGCATGCGGCAACACCGCGTTTGCATAAGTCATCCGCGACTCGAACCAGGGCCAATCCGGACGTTGGGAACGGTGGTAGCATTCCATGAGCCATTGCGTTGCAGACCTGGCAATGTCCGCGAGCGGTTCAAGATCCTTCACCCCGGACATCGACAGATGTCCCCACGCCATGATCACATAGGCCTGTGCCCGCAGACTCCGAAGCTCGGCCAGCGCGGGAGTTACCGTGTCGATCAACTCGCGTGCGAGTGCGCGGTATCCTTCGGGCAAACTGCTGCCGAGCACTTCGGCCAGGGCGAGGACTGCTTGACCTTGGCAGTCGCCGGTGCCTTGCGTATCCAGCCAGTCTCGTTGATAGCCCAAGAAATTGTGAAATCCACGGACAGGGCAACGAGCATGTTCCAGGAAGCTCAGATAGGTCGTCACTCGGCTGAGCATACGATCTTCCTGATGGCTGCTCCATAGACGAGTGCAGAGCCGCAAGGCCCGGGCGTTGTCATCCGTAGTGTAGCCGCTCTCGCGCCGTGGGATGCTGTAAATGGCATGCTGAATCAACCCGGTCGAGTCCGTCATGCGATCCAGGTGGTTCAAGTTTATTGATTCATTGACGTACATTATAGTCCTTCTGGTACGAGTTTACTGGAAAGTTCTTTGCTCTTGGATTTCAAGCAAGGCGTCTTGCGGTGAAGCCCCTTTTGGCTTTTGGGAGTTTCTTTTACAACTTGGTCAAAGGTTTGCAAGTATTGCTTGCCGACATTTGGCCAAAACATGGGTGTTGCGTAGCGGTACGCCTTGCGCTGTGTATAACTCCGAAATAGCTTATCCGTGAGAAATCTCAGCGTTGCCTCCGCCATGGCATTACTGTCGCCAAAGGGGACGAGTAGACCTCGCTCATGGGCCAAGACTTCCCTGGCGTAGAGGTAAGGGGTGCTTACCACGGCCCTGCCCGCTGCCATGGCATACGCCAAAGTACCACTGGCAATCTGGTCCTTGCCCGGGTAGGGCGTAACGCATACGTCACAGGCCTGCAAATACCGCAGAAGATCGGCAAGGCTGAGATACTGGTTGACGAAACGTACATTTTCTCCGACACCCAAATCTTGGGCCATCTTGACCAAACTCTCTCGGTAGACCTCGCCTTCCTGACGCTTCACTTGTGGATGCGTGACACCCACGATCAGGTAGATCGTTTCGGGAAAGTCGGCAACGATCCGAGGCATGGCTCGAATCATGTACTCCAACCCCTTACCTCGATTGATGAGTCCAAAGGTACAAAGTACGTTCCAACCGGTTAGCCCCAACAGGGTTTTATTTATACCATCGTGCCGATAGGGAACTTTCGGCACTCCATGAGGAATCACCCGCACTTTCGGTCCCGACACATGGTAGATTTTTTCCAAAAGCCTCGCTGCGACTTTGGTCATCACGACAATCCCCTGACTGTTGGCGGCCAGATTTCTGATGATGCGTCTCGGATGGGGATCTGGCCGAGTCAAGAGCGTGTGGAATGTGGTGACAATCGGTTTGCGACAACCTTGCACGAATTCCAAAATTCGCTCGCCCCAATTGCCGGGATAGAGGCCGAACTCGTGCTGCAAACTCACCACGTTGCACGGGCCATCGTTGATCGCTTCCGCGGCCAGGTGATAGGCGTCTTTGGGGCGGCTGTTGTCAATGACGTGGACCACGCGGGCATCATCGTAGCAAAGTTCCTCCGTTTTCTGGATGGCTGCAATCGAGGATAGCGACGCAGGCGACGCCAAATCCACCGCATCGGCCGAGTCTTTGGTAAAGGTCGCCAGTCCGCATTCTTCCGGTGGATAAGTCGACATAAAAAGGGGGTGTACCGTATTCACTAATTTTCTCCTAAGGTTTTTCCTGATCAAATCAGGATAGTTGTCGCCGGTTTTTTGGGAAAATTAAAATTATCTGGAGTAGTTCGAATTCCTTGCTCCAGATAATGTCGTTTTCCGAAACGGCAAAATTTCATCTGGCGTAACTTCTATGTCCAACTCGATACGACTGGAGGGGGATCCTGATGCTTGAAGTGCTTCTGTTACGGCAGCCAGTACTAATTGTTTGACGTGGTGCGAATCGGATCGGCCATGTACCATGATATTTCCGTCACAAACCTCGACACGCAGATCCCAGACTCGGCCATCGGTTCGTCTTGTGATTGCACACTCCAGACGACCGTTATGATCCGCCATTGCAAAATGCAGTTTGGGATAGTTGAGCAAGAGGCGAAGTCTTTCCGCCAGTCGATCAGGCGTTAGCGGTTTGACCTGATAGTCGTTGATGGGGAAGCGTTCGATGCCCGCCAAAACATGAGGATCGCAACACGAGGTAAGGACCATTACGGGAATGGTTGTGAATTGGGGTGTTTCGCTCATCATGGCGAGAACCCCGACGCCGCCACCCCATGGCATATGCGGTTCCAGTATAAGGACGTCTGGGACTCGTTCACGCAATCGAACAACACACTCCAACCCATTTATTGCCGTGTCTAGTTCAAAACCCTCATGCAAAAGCTGCTCGCGATACACTGGTACGAGAGACTCATCCGGATCGGCCATCAAAACGCATAGCGGAGGCGGGTTATTGGACCGCACCCGATAGATAGATTTATCATTCAACATGGATACACTCCTGAAATGGTGTACTACGCGTTTGCCGCACAGTGAAATCAGTAACAATCATTGAAACCGCACCTTTTGCAATTTTCATCATTCCAAAGGACGTCTTCTTCTGACCCCGACTACCAAGAATGATAGTATCGCGAAGGTCAGAAAGACGCCGAAAAG
>JASFHG010000321.1:0-5055 GCA_050123355.1 Planctomycetia bacterium | reverse complement strand
GCAATCATGTTCCGTTAGCCGCGCGACTTCATGTCCGCGTTTTGACGGTAAACACATCGTTGGGGATGCGTTTTTGTGAAAACGAACTAATTTGGTAAAGCTTTGCCGATGTTGGTGATAGTACGGTTAAATCGCGGACATGAAGTCGCGCGGCTAACGGATGGTTTTTTGAAGTAAAGTCGTTTGGTATAGCACCCGTTATTTCAATGTTAGGTGTTTAATGTCCTTCTTCTTCGCACTGTTTTTGATAGGTCGCGTAGTCGAGCAGGGCGTCGAGCTGCGAGGGGTCGGACATCTTGACCTTGATCATCCAGGCGTCGTCGTAGGTCATCTCGCCCAGGTCGTCGAGCTTTTCGACCAGCTCGGCGTTCACTTCGACGATCTCGCCGTCGACGGGGGAGTAAAGGTCGCTGACCGCTTTGACCGATTCGATCTCGCCGAACGATTCCCCGGCGGTGACGGCCGTTCCGACGGCGGGCAACTCGAGAAAGACCAGGTCGGTGAGTGCTGCCAGCGCGAAGCTGGAGAGGCCGATCGTCGCGACGTCACCATCGACGGCGACCCATTCGTGGGTTTTGGCGTATTTCAAGGATTCAGGGTTGATGGCCATGGTTTCTTACCTTTCTATTTTTTATTTGTGTGTCTATTTCTTCTTCTTGCGTGAATAAAAGGGGATCGTGGTGACGCGGGCCGGGCAGCGGGTGCCTCGGATGTCGATCGACAGTTCGGTGCCCGGTTCGGCATGTTCCGGCGGAACGTAGCCCATCGCGATCGGTTTCTCCAGCGTGGGCGAGAAGCTACCGCTGGTAACAACGCCGATTTTTTGGTCCCCGACAAAGATTTCTGAATTTTCACGAGCGGCCCGACGGCCTTCGAGTTCGATTGCAACGCGGATGGTCTCTCGCGGCTGATCCTTGATTTTCAGCAAGATATCCCGGCCGGGGAAATCGTATCCGGTCAGGTGGCAGGCAAACCCAAGGTCGGCCTGGAACGGATTGATCGTCTCGGACAGTTCGTGGCCATACAGCGGCATGCCTGCTTCGAGGCGGAGCGTGTCGCGGCAGCCGATCCCGGTCGGCTTGATTCCGTACGGTTCGCCCAGGTTGAGAATCGCTTGCCACATGGCCGGAGCGATTTGGGCACCCATGCTGAGCTCGAAGCCGTCTTCGCCCGTATAGCCGGTGCGGCTGATGATGCCCCCTTGACGCGCGGCGTCGGGGTGCAGGAGCTGGACGGGGGCTCCGCGGTAGTATTTCATTTGGCTCAAGTCGGTCTCGACGAGCGGCTGGAGCACCTTCACGGCGTTGGGACCTTGGATGGCGAACATGGCCCAAAGCGAGGTGAGGTCGGTGAAGAGAACCTCTTCACCCGGCCGGTTGGCTCGTTCGGGCGTGAGCAGCTCGTTGATCCAATCGACGATTTTTTGCCGGTTACTCGCATTGACAACCATCAAGAAGAACGGTTGACCGTAGACATTGTGATACCGTCCGACGAGCACGTCGTCCATGATCCCGCCGTCCCGATTGGTGATCAGCGAGTATCGGATCTGTCCGAGTGCGAGGTCGGCCACTTTTCGGGTGAGAGTTTTGGCCAGAAAGACGGTTGCCCCGGGCCCCTCGAAGCGGAGCCGGCCCATGTGCGAGATGTCGGTGATCCCGACCGCATTTCGGGTCGCATTATGTTCGTCCATGATCGAGGTATATTGGACCGGCATCGCCCAACCGGCGAAGTCGACCATTCTTGCCCCATTTTGGACATGCCACTCGTAGAGCGGCGAGTGCAAAAGCGAATCGTTCATAATATATATAGTCCCCCCTTGCTGTACCCGTACGTTTTTATGGTGATAGCTTTTGATTCACACTACTCAAAACCGGTATTTTCGATTCGGCGAGATGCGATTCGGTCATTTTAACGTTGCGTCCCCCTTGGTGTTAGGGGGGGAGCGGAAGCCCGGATTCAGACCCTACTGTACGGTTCAAAATTGGCCTAAGTGTTATGAAAAGTCACGATTTCCGCGAAGCTTTTCCCTCATATTGGTGGATTGACCATACCAGCGACCGGTTGGTACATTAAAATACAGAGTTTTAGTGGGTTGTATGGCCAACAAGCAGTTTTGTGCCAAAAAATCCAGCAAAATCCGGCTGTCTCACAGCCGTATTTTGCGATCGACAAAGAATCATTTCATTTGCAACGATGAAGAAGGCTTTTTGATAGCTGCCGTATCTCCTGGTGCGGTGGTCGTTTTATAGAGCCGCTTTACGCGGCCGTTTTTTGTGAAAGAGGAATTGGCATGTCTCGATGGGCTTCTTTGGGTTTTTGGGTGGCCGTTTTGGCTTTTTTTGTCGGTATGACCGGCGTGGTGGATACCAATCTGACGTTGGCGGCGGATTCGCCGCTGATTTCCGAGACGCGGGCAGCCCAGCATGGGCTGGAACGCCAGTGGCATACACAGATCACGATCGACCCGGGGAGCAATCGGGTGACCCATCTCGTGTATGTCCCGAAGAGCGAGACCTGTCCCGATACGCTTTTTGTCCAGACCGAACGCGCTACCGTTTTCGCGATCAATGCCGAGACGGGCAAGACGCTATGGTCGCGGCTGGTCGGTCGGCCCTATTTGATGTCGGAACCGGTCGGTTGCAACGATCTGATGGTGGGGGTGCTCAACGGTTCGACGCTGACGATGCTCGATCGTGCCAGCGGCCGAATTCTTTGGGCCAAAGCCTTCACGAGTGTTCCGGCTTCGGGGCCCGTCTTGAGTAAACGATTTGCTTATGTTCCTTACAATAGCGGCTGTATCGCCGCCTATCCGATCCGAAAAGGGGAGGATACCGTAGGCAAACCGGTGACAGAGACGGAAGAGGAATCGGTCGCTTCGCAGACCAGCGCGAGCAACGTAATCCCTCCGCTCGGCGAGGTCGAGCCGTTGCTTTGCACGTCGCTTTTCCGTATCGAAAACGCACCCGTTTTATTTCAAAACGACGTGATGAAGGACCGTTTGGCCTGGATCAATCGAAAGGGCCTGTACGTCGGTTCACTGGTCAGCCGAGGGAGCGGCTTCAAGCTCGATTATTCGCTGTCTTCAGCCCGTACGTTCGCCTCGACGCCGGCGTTTGTCCCGAGTCGTTATTTAACTTCCGGAACGGGAGAAGCCGATGCCGAGGCGGTTCAAGTAAAAAATCCCTTTGGTGCTCTGGTGGTCTCCTCGAAGAAGGGACATGTCACGGCGATCCGGACCGATAACGGCGGAACGCTTTGGGAGTACCAGTTGGGCGAGCCGATCGTCAATCCGGCCGTGGCCATCCAATCGCGCGCTTACGTGATCAGCGAGTTCGGACTGATGATCTGCTTCGACGTTCCTACCGGCAAGATTCTCTGGACGCGGAAGAACGCTTCTCAGTTTGTCGCCCAGACGAAGGACCGGCTCTATGTGCTGAACCAATTGGGAGATCGACTCTTGATCCTGCGTGCATCCGATGGAAGCCGGTTCGACCAGCTCACGATCCCCGGCTTCACGAAGGTCGTTGCGAACGACAAGACCGACCGCATGTTTTTCGCAACCGATACCGGCTTCATTCAATCGCTCCGCCAACGGGGCCAAAAAGAGCCGGTCCGCTATCGATAGCGAGCGAGTCCAAGTATCGTACCATTGCCAATTCCCGTTCGTTAGCCGCGCGACTTCATGTCCGCGATTTATCGGTTCCATTGCAATGCCGGTGAAGTTTTTACCAATGGACTTGTTTTTACGAAACGCATATCCGACTATGTATTTACCGTTAAATCGCGGATGTGAAATCCGCGGCTAACGAGCGTTTTGCCGTGTCATAACGCTATTTCTCACGCTTCAGTCCCCTCTTTTTCCTCTGGTGCTTTTCCCATGAAAGTGCTACATTGGTGGTGCTATGCGAAGACCGACCAGACAGCCCGACGCGACGCGACACACGGCCACCCTTTTTCGTTGGCTTGTGTGGGGTGCTATTTTTCTGATGCTCGGCGTCATGATTTATCAAGTGGCGTCCCCCGTCGATCCGAACGGATCGTTGCCCGCGATCCCCGACCCGTTGCCCGAAGCCGAGCGGCCGAAGCTGCCGATCGATACCGAAAAGCTGGAAGTGATCCGGGATAACACATCGTTCAAAAAGGTCGAGCACGAGGCCCTGTTCCATCTGTTCGACGTGCTCCGCTCGACCCCCGACGAGAAGTTGCAGCAAGCGTCCGGCGGGAACGTCACCTGGATCCAGCTCTTCAACCAGCCGAACGTCTATCGGGGAGAGCCGATCACGCTCGTCGGGCGAGTGCAACGGGTGACGTTGCTGAGCACTCCCAAAAATGATCTCGGGTTCCAAAAGTACTATCAACTTTGGCTCTTGCCTCGCGATACGAAGGATCGGTTGATCGCGATCTATTGTCTCGAACTGCCCGAAGATTTTCCGGTCGAGATGAAAATCAATGAGCCTATCGTCCTGACAGGCCTCTTCTTCAAGCGATGGGTGTATATGGGCCAGAAAGATTTGGAGCTGGCACCCGTGGTCCTGGCCCGATCGTTCGAGTGGATTCCACCGCCGGAGGAACCCCCGTCCGACCCGAACCGTTGGCGGCGGACCATGGCGATCATGATCGCCGTCGCGATCGTGGTGTCGATGGGCATCTTCCTGTTCTGGCATTTCCGTACCCGCCGTCGCAAGCAGACCGACCTGCCCGAGGAGATCACGATCCCCGAGGAGATGACCGAAGTGCGGGCAGTGGGCGATGACGAAGACGACGGGAACGTTGACGAAGACGGGCCGGAAGAAGAAAGAGAGGAGTAGGATGCGAAATCGACTTTTCTCAAGAAAGACGTTTATTGAGTCTCAGGTAGTTAAAGTTACAAAGTTTTTGTGCTCTTATGCCAAGCCGAAATTGGGACGCGAGTCCCTATTTCGGTTCCGCCCCGGAATAGGGCACGCTTCGCGGCCCAATTCCGGCTTGGATACTTGTGGCTGTTATGTGGTTTGTATCGTCCTGCTTGCTTTATGTGTTTATAATGCCGCCGATGCCGCCGAGCCGACGCCGCGG
>JASFHG010000320.1:0-5080 GCA_050123355.1 Planctomycetia bacterium | reverse complement strand
ATTCTCTTGACGCAACGATCCTGGCAGGCAACTGGCAAACCAGCACCAACTCCAACACCGTGCCCGAACCGGGAATTCTCTATCTTCTTTTTGGGCTCCTTGCCCTTGGATTTCTACGTCGTTTCAAGTAATATTCAAGGCTGGACTTGCCTACTTCGGTTTATATGTCACCGCTTCGGTTTTGACCGAAAAGCTCGACAATATTGCCCATTCTGAGTCGGTTTATTTTCCACCCCCCTATTGGATACATCCATGCTTGATAAAAAATTTATTGTTGCCAATCCAGACCTGGTTCGAGAAAACTGCAAAAACCGAGGTGTTGCAGCCGATATGGATCGACTCGTCGAACTCGAAGATATCCGAAAAGCCAAACAGGCCGAAGTAGAGGAACTAAATCGAAAAGCCAACGAAGTCTCCAAATCGATCGGAAAAGCGAAAGACGCCGAAGAACGTGAAGCCCGCAAAACCGAAGGCAGGGCACTCCGCGAGCAAGTAACCACCCTGAAAACCGAGGTCGATCAAATCGCCGAGGAACAAGATGCCATCCAGCGGGTGATCCCCAACTTATCTCATCCAGATGCTCCTATTGGCAAAGACGACAAAGCCAATCTCGAGATTGCTCAAGGCAAAACACCCGTTCCCCAATTCGATTTTAAACCGCTCGATCACGTGGAACTTGGAGAAAAACTCGATCTATTCGACTTTGAAGGAGGGGCACGTGTTGCCGGCCACGGTTTCTATTTCCTAAAAAATGAAGCAGTGCTACTGGAGCTTGCCTTGCAACAATATGCCATTCAGATGCTCATCAGCGAAGGTTTTCAGCCGATGACCACACCCGAACTGGCAAGAAATGACATCCTTCAAGGAACCGGCTATATCCCACGCGGAGAAGAGACGCAAATTTACAGCATCGACAAGACGGATTTGAGCCTGATCGCAACAGCCGAGATTACCCTGGGCGGTCTTCTGTCCGGCCAAACCGTCGACTCGGAAACCCTCCCGATCAAGCTGTGCGGTTTGAGCCACTGTTTCCGAACCGAAGCGGGCGCAGCCGGTCGAGCGGCCCGAGGGCTATATCGAGTCCATCAATTCTCCAAAGTGGAAATGTTCGCATTCACTTTACCGGATCAGAGTACGGCGATGCTCGATCATCTCCTCGACATGGAATGCCGACTCTTCGATGGGCTGAAGATCCCCTACCGCGTTGTTGATACGGCAACCGGCGACCTGGGTGGCCCGGCCTACCGAAAATATGACCTCGAAGCCTGGATGCCCGGCCGAGATTCCTTTGGCGAGGTCACGAGCACCTCGAATTGCACGGACTATCAGGCACGCCGCTTAAATGCCCGTTTCAAAGTCAAGGGCGAAAAAGGGACCCAATTTGTCCATACACTCAATGGCACCGCGATCGCAATCAGCCGGGCAATGATCGCCGTCTTGGAGAATTACCAACTAGCGGATGGTACTATCTTGATACCGGAAGTACTTCAGCCATGGGTAGGAAAAGAACGTATTGGTTAGAAGTGGTTTAAAACGAAATTTCCGACTCGTTAAGCTTACCCTTCCAGCGATCGAGAACCTTTTGAAGAGGCATCTTCTTAGGAAGTTCTTTCCCCTGAGCTTCCAACGTCTTGCGATAGGCATTGATCACTTTGATCATATCGACACAGAAGGACTTGTCGCCAATGATGCTCGGATAAACTTGCAAGATCATTTCCCACATTTCCAAACTTTGCTTTAGGTGTTTTTCGGCAGTAGCATAATCTTTTTGCAAAAATGCTTGATTACCGGCAAATCCAAGATTCCGAGCGTTCTGTGTAGCCGGGGTAGGCACGACCATCGCCCAAACAAACTGCCGTAATGGGAACGATTCAGGAAATGGCTTGTCTTGCTGCTGTAAAACATAGACATATTTCCGAATCTCTTCCAAGACCAGATCAGCCGTATCAGAATCGCTTCTCTGCATCAAACTGGGAATATCCGCCATCAAGAAAGTCCATCGTCGGAATTCCGATTCCAGCGATTCTTGAGCAAGCAGCCAATTTTGGCTTTCAATCGCCTTTTGCGCATCATCCTTATCTTTTGCAATGCCGGGCCATTTATCGTTTTGCTGAACGCGACTATTCACATAGCCGGCCAACGGAAATTCCTTTGGAAACAGCGAATCTTCTTGGTCCAATAATTTACCATAATTTTCAATCAACTCATCAAGATCGTCGCGGAGAGTCGTATCGGTCATCGATAAATTGTCAGCCATCAACGTGTTTTCTTCCATGTTCACATCGCTGACCATCTCTCTTCCGTAGATCAGTTTTTGGTTTTTCCTGAGAACTTCATCCCAGGCATCGATCGACTTTTTAAAAGCCTCCGAAGCTTCGTCCAAATTGCCGCCTTCTTTTAACGCCTTTTGGGCCCGATAGGCTAATTTACGTGCTTCCAACATCCGATCTTGTTGTTCAACTTTGGCACGAGCTTCCCACGCACTATAGTTGACGATACCACGATTACTTTTCGTTTTTGTAATGCGAGTCTGGAGTCCCTTAATCTCTTTCAGTATCTTATTAGCCTCTGCTTTGTTCTCGCCTTTAACGGCATTGTTTATTTCATCGAATGTCACTTGCGTTATCGCTTCCGCCACATGAGCAAGCTGGTGTTGTTTCATCGTACGCAAATTTTCCGGCGTTTCGAGAGCTATACGTTCCTCGTCACTTAAACGACTTTTCTTGGTTTTTTCAAGATTTTTTCTCGTATTCGCAGGAGCCAACGCGTCCAGTTCGTCCGATTTCTTCTGGAGACGCTTCTGGAGTAATCCCAGCTCACCAAGGCGAACGGTCATGCCTGGTGGAACCAAAAGATCCCTCTCGCCATATTTAGTCCAAGCATCCGATGCATCTTCCCATGCTTTTTTGGCTCTTTCGCCAAAAACGCCCTCTCTTTCAATCGCTTCGGCATAACTCATCAAGCACATTGGCGGCTTGGAACGAAAAAGCAACTCGCTATCACCACGCAAAATGGCACCATCATCGTCGACCAGACTGGCCGCCTCATCGTACCAATCCTTACCAACGAGCCAATTATCTCGTTTGCTCTGCGGGCGGCCCCCCTCAGGATAAAACCTGTCATGGTTCTTGAAGAACCCCGTATCTTCAACAAAAAGAACCCGAAATTGTTCCGCTTCATCCGCTCGACCGATTTTCTGCGAGATGGTCCAACCAACGGACTGATAAAGACGCGGCTTCTTCTTATTATACTTGATTCCATCTTGAAGAAATTCGATACCTCGAATCACCCAATGATACCGATCACGATAGTCATCAAACTCTACCGAACAGTTATACGAAAGGTTCCATGCCTGAAACTCCCAAACTTTGACATAATTTGGCTGGAGCTTCATCACCTGGTTCAGCGTCGCGGTGAGTTTGGTCCAATCTTTCTTCTTTTTCGCTTCGTTCGCATCACCCCACAGCAAATTTGCCGCAACACCGCGCATGCCGAAAGTAGCCAGTTTGATTGCCTCACCTGCCGGATCGATCTCACCCCACTTCGACTGGTCCAGCCCGTTATCGGTTCGGATTTGCGACAATTTGCCGCCGGGCTTTGCTTCGGTCGTCTTGGTCGCGGAGGTACCCGGCTGTCCGATATAAATCAGCAGAAAGCACAGCGGGATCATGGCCGCTACATAGATCATCTTGCGAATAAAAGAACGACGTCGGGCGTTCATCGAGCAACCTCACGTGTTTTCAAGAAGAAGTAACCGGTAATAAACAAAACCACGGCAAAACCGAGTGTCGTAAGCCCGTGCTGAGCGATCCAGTTTCCGGACACATTGAAACCATACGAAACATAATCCGCCGCACTAAAGCCGTTGAAATCGGGTAAAATGTGAGAAACCGCTCCAAGGCAATCCAACAAAAACTTGTCGACCCTCTGGGCGACCGTGGTTCGAACTCCCTCGTCCATCGGGACGACCATGTTCATTTGCGTCAAAATTCGGATCAACGACTCGATCGGTCCACCTCCATACTTGGGACCATCCGCCAACTCGACTACATTGGCACGCACCATGCCGCCGATTAAAATACCCACCGTCGCCAAGGTCGCAATCGGACCGCTCAGGAAGGTGCTAAACATCACACCAAATCCGATCAGCAACAGCATCTGCATCCAGATACCAAAATAGCCTTTGACAAAATTTAATTCGAAGGACGCATCTCGGGCATGCAAGTAAAGGTCAGGCCGAGCAGCACCATAATATTGGGCCGGCTCGATACATCGGAGCCAAATTTCAAAATCGCCGTGGTCGGATAAATCTTTGAAAAGGTCATATTGACCCCGCTTCAAAACCGCAATCTCATCCTTGGTAAGGCTACCGTCGCCTGCATTTTTTCGAACATATTTCTTCCCGCCTTTGCCCGTCTTTTCAACCTTGTAATAGCAAGCATTTTCCGACGTGATCTTGCGAGGAATGCGCTCGACATTCGTCTTAAACTCCTTGGCGCCAAAGTTGCGAACCAAAACCGTCAAACCGGTCTTGGGATTGCGGATCCAAAGGCTTCCGGGAATCGGAGAAACAATATCGCCTTTATAAGTACGGAAAACGGCCAGGGTCATCTCGACCGGAATCGCTTCGGGAAATTGTTCCGGCTTGATATCGTGGAATGTCCAAATCGCGGCCGCGCCTGTACCGCCGGCAATAAAACCACGATACATCCACTCGTCACCGACGTTAATTCCCTTTTTCGTCTCGTTCTGGTTACGATCCAAGAATCGAAGCGTTCCATAAATCGGTACCCGTGCGACAAAGAGCCCCTTCGGCTTACTCACTTCGTAGGTCGGTTCTTCCCCCTCTTCTCCTTCGTGACGGATTGCCGTATGCCAGTGATCATGATTCATCTGTAACCGGCCGACACCCTTTGAGTTGATCGCCACGTCATGACTGTGCGACTGACTCACCTCACTCTTTCCTCTCAGCGGCGTATTTTCTCCCTCTTCTTCGATACTCGAAGCAACCGGTTGCAAATTCACTGGATCCACTTGGTGGGTATGGACCAAACCGCGAACCACGAAGACATAGCTGATC
>JASFHG010000319.1:0-5091 GCA_050123355.1 Planctomycetia bacterium | reverse complement strand
CAGACAGTTTGTGGTATTTTGCCCCATAACAGAACCCGAGGCCAGAGCACCATGCCGATCACCAAACGAGAGCTGAATCTACTGAAAAATATCGCGTCCGCACCCACCGCACCGTTCTGCGAGATGGTCCCGCTCGCTCGGGTGAAAGCATGGGCGGAAAAGAACCAGATCGAGTGCCGCGAGGACAAGTTCGGCAACCTGCTGCTGAAATATCCCGGCACCGAAAAAGTTCGCGACCCGTGGGTTCTTCAGGCTCACCTCGACCACCCCAGCTTCGGCGTCGTCAAGCAGCAAGGCCGCACGGTCCACGCCCAATTCCGCGGCTCGGTCCTGCCCAAGTTTTTCAAAGGTGAGTCGGTCCGTTTCTTCCCGGAACTGATCGGCCACCCGAAGCCGAACAAAATGCAGGACCTCTCGGACGGCTCCGACAAATTCGCCTCGGTCACCGGCACGATCCTCTCGGCAAAGCTCGACAAAAAGACGCGGTTCCTCAACTGCCGGATCAAGTTGGACCGGCTGCCCGAAGAGCCGCTGCAACCGGGGACGCTCGGGATGTGGAACTTGCCCGCCTGGCGCCAGAGTGGCGACAAACTTTCGCTCCGTGCGTGCGACGACTTGGTCGGTGCGGCAGCCGTGTTGACCACGATCGAGCGACTCAAACGGACCGGTGCCAAGCGACCGGTCTACGGACTGCTCACCCGGGCCGAAGAGCTGGGCTTCGTCGGTGCGTTGGCCGCGGCACAACTGGGCACGATCAAGAAGAGTTGGCCGGTACTGGGGATCGAGACTTCGAAAGCCCAAGCGGCCGCCCCGATCGGTGGCGGTGCGGTGATTCGGGTCGGTGACAAGAAGGCGGTCTTCAGCCCCAGCTTGAACATGCACCTGGACGAAGCGGCCGCGAAAGTGACCAAGCGAAAAGGGATCCAAGTGGTCCGCTCGCTCATGCCGGGCGGGTCGACCGAATCGACGCTCCTGGCGACCGTCGGCTATCGAACCTGTGCCACCTGTATCCCGCTGGGCAACTATCACAACATGGGCAAAGACAAGATCCGTGTCGAGCAGGTCAACCTGTCGGACTACGCGTCTTTGATTTCGCTCCTGGTGGTCGCCTCGCAATCCACACCGAACGACACCCCCTCAAAAAAATTCGCCGAGCAAATCGACGCCCACTGCAAAGCAGTAATTAAGGCCGCTTCGTTTTAGTTGGTAGGGTGCGTCTGGACGCACCTTTAGAGAAAACGTTTTTTCTGAAGGTGCGTCTCGACGCACCCTACCTAGAAATACAAGTCGCGGTCGTCGGTTTCTTCGATGCGGCGGAGACGTTTGAGGAGCTCTTGCTTCATCGGGCCGTCGTCGATCTGCGCAAGTTCTTTCTCGATCAGCTCCCGACCGGCCGCTTGGACCTCGGGCGAGGCGTAGTCGACCAGATACTCGTCCAACGTGGTCAGCGCGTTGGGAGTACATTTCTCGTGGATGAAACCGGGGATCGCGAACTCCATAAAATGCTCACCCGTCCGACCGAGCCGATAACAGGCCGTGCAGAAGCTGGGAATATAGCCGCTCTGTAACAGGTCGAGCATCACCTCGTCAAGCGTGCGGACGTCGCCGATCTGGAACTGCTCCCGGTCGAGCTCCTGGTCCGTGGTCTTTTTGGTATAGCCGCCTAACTCGATCCGCGTGCCAGCGTCGATCTGCGAAACGCCGAAGTTGAGCACCTCGCGACGAATCTCTTGCGACTCGCGTGCCGTGAGAATCATGCCCGTGTAAGGGACCGCGAGCCGGAGGATCGCCACAAGCCGCTTGAAATCGTAGTCCGAAACAAACTTCGTCTCGTCGAGTTGCACGCCGTGTGCCGGCTGGAGTCGCGGGAAACTGATCGTATGTGGGCCGACGTTATAGTGCTTGAAAAGATGGTTCGAGTGCTCTATCAGCCCGAGCACTTCAAAACGCCAGTCGTACAGCCCGAACAGGGCCCCGATCCCGACGTCGTCGCAGCCGGCCTCCATCGCCCGCGCCAGCGCGTCGAGCCGCCAGAGGTAATCCCCCTTCCGCGTCTTAGCCGGGTGGACCGCCGCGTAGGTCCCGTGGTGATAGGTCTCTTGGAAAACTTGATAGGTCCCGATACCGGCCTCTTTGACGATCTTGTACCCTTCATGGTCCAGCGGCGCGGCGTTGATGTTCACTCGCCGGATCTCGCCATGATCTTTCTTGACCGACGCGACCTGCCGAACCGTATCGGCGATAAACTGGGCATCGTATTTCGGATGCTCGCCAAAGACGAGGATCAGCCGCTTGTGGCCACTTGCTTCGAGCGAGAGCACCTGTTCGCGGATCGCCGCTTCACCGAGCGAGATACGAACCGCTTCCTTGTTCGAGCAGCGGAACGCACAGTAGGCACAGTCGTTGACACATTCGTTCCCGATATACAGCGGAGCAAAAATGACGATCCGGTTGCCATAAACATCCCGCTTCAACTGTCGGGCCGTCTCGAAGATCTGTTCGACCTGCTCGGGATCCGTCGCGGCAATCAACTCGGCGGTCTCTTCAACCGTAAGCGGTTCCTTGGCCACACTCTTGGCAAGGATCTCGCGAAACCGGCCCGAGTCGGCCGTCCGATCGAGCAGTGCAAAGAGTTTGGCCTCGTCCACAAAATCATGGGCAGATTGGCTAAGTCGTGGTGGAGTGGAAGGGTTTGTCATTTATTCTGTTTCTGTCTTTCCCGTATGGCCTCGCGGGCCGCGTCAATATCCGCCTTGAGGGCCGGATAATAATCTGATTTTTCGAGCAGGCTGAACGCCTTGAAACTCTTCAAGGAGCCATGTCTCCCTAGGAATTGTACAATTTTTTGGGTTAATGCAAGGTCCTTGGGACGAACATTTCTGAGGATCGGCTCCTCGGCGAGCGGTCCGGCCAACTCAAGATACTTAAACACGAGATCATAATCCGATTGCCTACTATCAAGAATTTTCGTCGCGGCCTCGACACCTTTGGTAGACTTGAATTTCAGCAGTCCTTTCAAGGCCTCGTTTTGGGTCTCTTTATCATCGGCACGGATCAACACCCGCACCAAGTACGGCTCACTAAACTCCCCGCCCCAAATCACCAGTGCCCGTGTGGCCTCTGCCCGCGTGGAGTGAAAGGACGAAAAATCGGTCGCCACGTCTCGGGCCTTCATCGCCACTTTTTGCCTAAATTCGTCCGACACGGTCGACGGATCGATCTTGTTCAAATTTTCAAAGGCCTCCTCCACTCGGAAAAATGTTTTGGAGTCCAAATCTTCGAGCCACTGTTCTTGCGGATCTTTTTCAATGACCGGCTCTTCTTCGTGCCGGGGCGTAACAGGATCATTTCTCGCAATACGCTCCTGCCTCCTGCTATCCCTCTCCCGTTCCCTTTCTTTTCTTTCTTGTTCGCGCTTTCTCTGTTCTTCCAGATCCTTTTTCGCTATCGCCTCTTTTGATAGCACCTGCGATCGCAGGTAGTCTTTCACGTCTCTCTTTTTCTCTCCAAATTGGTTCGCGACTTTTTCAACCAGACCCTCCAGGTATTCACTCGCACCAGGGACCCTATTGACCCGCACGATTTCCCGTTCCAAATCCTTCCCCAATTGCGGCAAATTCAGCTCTTTTGAAAGCTCATAGCCTCTTAACGCCAACCGTTCCCGCTGTTTAATGCTCGGTTCGGAACCCTCGAACTTGCCCCTCAAATCCATACGCTCGATCTCGAGTTTTACAATCTCTATCAATATGTCTTGCAATTCCGAACTCGCCGCTTCGAGCGAAGCTTTGTTTTGGGTATTCTTGAAAATCGCGAGAAGTTTTCGCGCACATTCCGCACGCTCACGAACTACACCAACGAGTCTGTCCGATACCGCACCGCCACCGCTACATCCCAAGACCATTGCGAGAAGCAGCAAGAGAAAAAAGACTGTTCTGTTTTTTGGACACATCCGACACATATTTTATCGTCTTCGGTTTTCCAACCTGAAATAAGTTCGGGGCCTATTCCTCCGGATTCGACCCACCTTCGACTTCTTTCGATTCCTTCTCTGGTTCTGCCTTTTCCTCGGGCATCAACACTGCGGTTTGCAGGTAATTCGGATCCACACCCTCTTCCTTTGCAACTTCCGCGGACAGTTTTTTAAGATACTCGGTCGCACCGGGGATGGCGTTAACCCGGGCTTTTTCTTTTTTTATATCCTCTCCCAATTGAGTCAATTTCAATTCTTTAGAAATTTCGTTCAGCCTGAACGACAATGCTTGTTGAGCCTCGACACTCGGATCGGACCCATAGAATTCTTCGTCTAGTGCTTGCATGTCAAGCTTAAACGTTGCCAACTTTGCCAAGACCGCTCGCAGTTCCGGGTCGGCCGCCTCGAGCGACGATTTATCTTCGATCTTTTTAAAGATATCGAGAAGCTCTTGCTCATTTTCCGCAAAATCTCTTAGACAATGCATCATCCTTTCGGTTGGCGAGCTACATCCCACAACCGTCACGAAAAACAAAAAAAGAAAAAGGCCGGCTATCTTTTTGAGGCACGTTTGGTTCATGGCTATTACTTTCGGTTTTCTATCTTGAAAAAATCGTTACGTTTCGTTTTCTAAATACGCGGGCGAATCGCCCCGACCTTGGCCGATGGTGCGGCCGAGCCGGTTGACTAGGTCGCGGATCGATCGGTCAACCTCTTCAGCCGTCTCGACGAGACATCCTTTCTCGGGGTAAATCTCGTAAAGGGCGCGATATTTTTCGGGCGTGACGTTGGGCATGATCACATTGGCCCCACGATCGAGCGCCCCGGCCCGCCCGGCCTCCCCTTCGATCACGGCCAACGCGGTCGTCGCCGGGATATTCGATTTCGGACAAACCAATCTTGTCAGGGCAATTACCTTGCAAGTGGTCAGAAAATCGGCCGGAACCTGCTCCGAAACCTCCACCCGATTAAGGGAACTTTCCGTTTCGGAAGACATCGACCCTAACGGTGTGGCCGGATGGGGTAGGTACGGTCCTACTCCGATCATATCTAATTTTAGCGTTTTGAACAACTCCACATCGCGGGCAAGGTCCTCAAAAGTCTGGCCCGGCAGGCCGATC
>JASFHG010000318.1:0-5092 GCA_050123355.1 Planctomycetia bacterium | reverse complement strand
TGACACCGGAAGAATTTTGGAATTTACCGTTACCGTTGCCAGAGGCCGCCGGGACTTGAGGTTCGGTGGTTTCTTTCGCGGCCGATCCTTGCCCGGAGTTCGGCCCACCGTCCTTCGTGGCGGTGGGCTCGGTATTTGTTTTTTCGGGTTCCTCCACCGGCGGCAAGTCTCCCATCTTGGAGGGCACGACTACCGGAGTGGCCGGCATGCCGCTGTTCGCTTCCCGGAAGCCGGGCAGGAACGTGATTCCCATCCAACGGAAGATATAGTCGACCACACTCTTGGCCATTCGGATGTCCGGGTGTTTCGTATGGCCGAGCGGCTCGAAGCGGGTGTGCGAGAACTTTCGCACGTAGACCTCCAGCGGCACGCCATACTGAAGGCTCATCGAGACCGAGGTGCCGAAGCAGTCCATCAGACCGCCGATCGTGCTCCCTTCCTTAGCCATCGTGATGAACATTTCGCCCGGTCGACCGTCCGGATAGAGGCCGACGGTGATATAGCCCTCGTGGCCGGCGACGCTGAACTTGTGCGTGACCGACTCGCGAGTGTCCGGCAACCGCTCGCGTCGCGGGACGCGGACGATCTGGGTCTCTTGCTTGGCCTTGTCGACCTTTTTCTTAGTCGTCAGCGGCTGGGCGCCCTTCGAACCGTCGCGATAGATAGCCAGCGCCTTCAGGCCGAGCTTCCACCCTTCCAGATAGGCTTCCCGCACATCTTCGACTGTCGCGTCCTTCGGCATGTTGACCGTCTTCGAGATCGCGCCCGAGATAAACGGTTGGGCCGAGGCCATCATCTGGATGTGGGCTTTCCACGTAATGCATCGTGTCCCGCCGGCCGATTGGAACGCACAGTCGAAGACCGGCAGGTGCTCATCCTTCAGGTCGGTCGCGCCTTCGATCGTGTCTTCCTCTTCGATGTACTTGATGATCGACTCGATCTCGGTTTCGCTGTAACCGAGCGTCTGCAAGGCGAGGGGGACCGTGTTGTTGACGATCTTCAGCATCCCGCCGCCGGCCAGTTGCTTGTACTTGACCAACGCGATGTCCGGCTCGATGCCCGTCGTGTCGCAGTCCATCATGAAGCTGATCGTGCCGGTCGGAGCCAAAACGGTTGCTTGGGCGTTGCGGAACCCGTAGCGATGCCCTTCGGCCACGACCTGGTTCCAGAGCCCGACCGCGATTTGCTTGAGATCTTCCGGAGCGTGCTCGATCCGCTCGGCACAGTCGCGGTGTCGCTGCATGACGCGGAGCATCGGGATCCGGTTCTCTTCGAACTGATCGAAGGGACCCATCGCCGCGGAAAGCTCGGTACTGGTCAGGTTCGCCGCCCCGTGAACGATCGCGGTGATCGCACTGCAGAGTCCCCGGGCTTCGTCCGAATCGTAAGCATAGCCGGACGACATGATCAGGCTGCCGAGGTTCGAGTAGCCCAGTCCGAGCGGACGGAATCGGTGGCTGTTGTGAGCGATCGCCTCGGTCGGATAGCTCGCGTGGTCGACGAGGATTTCCTGAGCGATGAAGACCAGGCGGGCCGCTTCGGCAAAACGCTCGGCGTCGAACGTGCCGTCTTCCCGGCGGAATTTCATTAGGTTGATGCTCGCCAGGTTGCACGCCGAGTCGTCGACAAACATGTACTCGCTACACGGGTTCGACGCGTTGATCCGGCCCGAGTTGGGGCACGTGTGCCAGCGGTTGATCGTCGTGTCATACTGCACGCCCGGGTCGCCGCACTTCCACGCCGCCTTCGCGATTTTGTCCATCAGCTCGTCGGCGTCGTAGGTCGGCCCTTCCTTGGTCTCGTCGGTGACCCAGTGGGTGGTCCACGACTTTTTGTTCTCGACCGCTTCCATGAAATCGTCGGTGATTCGGACCGACAGGTTCGCGTTCTGGAAGAGGATCGAGTCGTAGGCATCGTTCCAGTCGTAGCCCTCTTCCATCAAGAGCAGGGCCTTTTTCTCTTCTTTTCCCTTGCACTCGATAAATTCGAGGATGTCGGGGTGCCAGATTTTCAACGACTGCATTTTCGCCGCGCGTCGCGTCTTGCCGCCGCTTTTGACGACGGCCGCGATCTGGTCGTAAACCCGCATGAACGACAGCGGTCCGGACGGTTTTCCGCCCCCGGCCAGCTTTTCACGCTGGGAACGAAGCGTCGAGAGGTCCGTGCCCGTGCCCGAGCCGAACTTGAAGAGCATCGCCTCGCTCCGGGCGAGTTCCATGATGTCTTCCATGTTGTCTTCGACGCTCTGAATGAAACAGGCGGACCCTTGCGGATATTCGTACGGGTTTTCCGGCTGGACCACGCGGCCCGACTTGGCGTCGTAGTTCCAATTGCACGCGGCCCCTTTCACTCCATATTGGTGATACAGGCCGACATTAAACCAGACGGGCGAGTTGAACGCGGCATGCTGATGCAGACAGAGCCACGCCAGATCGCGATAGAACGCCTCGCCATCTTCAACGCTTTTAAAGTAGCCGTCCTTGATGCCCCAGTCGGCGATCGTGCGACAGACACGATGGACCAACGGACGCACGCCTGTCTCGCGCTCCTCGGTACCGTTTTCACCGTAGAAGTACTTGCTCGCGACGACGTTGGTCGCCAGCTGGCTCCAGTCGACCGGGATTTCGCACTCTTCCTGCTCGAAGAGGACCTTGCCGCCATCACCTTTGATCGAAGCGGTTCGGTATTCCCATTCGGTCGTCTCGAAGGGATCCTTGACGTCGGTCGGGCAAAACGTCGATTCAATTTTCAGGCCTTCGCCTACTTGCGGCATTGGATCAGGCTCGCTATTAGAATCATGACTTGGTTGGTTCGGGTCATGTTTGGCATCTGTGCGATAGATACGACCACGCTTGACATCCATTTCTGTGCTCTCCATGGCATTTCCTCCTTGTCACCTTGTCTCATAGAAGAGAGGGGTTCCATCTTGGATTTTCGTATGTGTGTTGATCAGCGCCGCCGTAATTTTTCAACCTTGACGAAAAGTCGGCAACGCGGCCGGTCGATAGGGGCCGCGAGGTTCAACTCTCGTCCAGAAAAACATGGGCGACGGAGTGTAACCGTTTTGGGGCAAGACGACCAAACCCCTAGTAGGGGGATGCTTGTTTTACCCAGTCCTTTTTTCGGTCAGAAGGACTTCCCAACAACAACATATTGTGTTTTGGTTTTTTCAGACCACAATATGCAGTGCCGAGGAGTCAAAGTGTACTGGTTTTGCGGGGTTCGTCAATCAGGGAGGTAAAAAAGGATACAAGTTATTTTATAATAAAGACTTAAGTGGAAACTAGTACCAAAGTAGGGTATTACCAAGAACTGGGGGCTTGGTATCGAAATAAGTCTCGTTTTTTCGGCACTTTGGGAGTTGGCACCTCGAGTCCATTTTGGGCTCATCGAGCGCTAACGGAACGCAAAGATTTTGGAAATTTTTTTTGCGATCCCCTCTTCAGGCGTTAGGTTGGGAGAGATGGAAAAACAGGTTGGGTTTGCTCGCGGGGGGGCACTATTTTTGTCATTTTTTGATTGTAGTACAAACAGTTTTTGATTCATGTTACCGTACCAGCAAGTGGACGGCATTCCATTCGTAGCACTAATCGAAAACAAAACCACCGTTTGTGATAAAAAAGGAGGCATAGGTAAGAAGCCGCTTGACGACGTACTACCGCAGGTGTAGGGTGAGAAGTTCCCGATAACCCACTAAAAAAGTGAATTTTATATGTCGCTATCTTTACTTGCCGTAGCACAGAACCCGATCGAGTTGGGTAAAATCGTCACCGCGGCGACGTTGCTCTTTTTTATCATGGACCCGATCGGCAATACGCCCGTTTGTGTGTCCTTGCTGAAAAAGGTGGCACCGGAACGTGCCCAGAAGGTGATTTTTCGCGAGTTTCTCTTTGCGCTTGCCGTTTTGGTTTTCTTTCTGTTTGCCGGTAGCACCATCATGAAGTATCTTGATGTCAGCATGGCTTCGTTGAGTGTTTCCGGTGGTGTCGTTCTTTTTCTGATCGCGGTCCAGATGGTTTTTGGCGATTCGCATAACATGATGGGCACGAAAGAACAGTTCCACGGCGAGCCGCTTTTCGTCCCGATCGCGGTTCCACTGATTGCCGGCCCTTCGGCGATGGCGATGCTGTTGCTGTTTGTCAGCCGCGAGCCGGAACTGTGGTTTTCTTGGCTGATCGCGTTGATTCTCGCCTGGGTTATTTCGTTGTTGGTGGTCTTCAACGCGACCAGGCTGCTCCGCTCGCTTGGCGAACGGGGCATCACGGCCGTTCAGCACCTGATCGGCATGCTGTTGGTCGTCATTTCCGTCGAAATGGTCCTCAAAGGCATCCGCGAAGCGATTAAGAATGTGTGAGTAAAAAGAGGCGTTTTCTTTTTCCCACCGCGCATAAAAAATCCGGGCGAAACGACCGTCGGTTGGTGTTTCGCCCGGATGTTTTTTATGCGTTTCCGGCCGCAGGCGGCCGGCTAACATCCAAAAAATTCTAATTATTGCCCGGCCTGACTTTGGTTTCGAGGTTGCCGCGTTTGAAGGCAGTGGCCATTGCCAGCGGGACTTCCGCCTCGGCCAGGACGACCTGGGCTCGTTTTTCGGCGACGGTCGCTTTCATTTCCTGCTCGCGAGCGGTTGCCAGGGCACGTCGCTCTTCGGCCTTTGCCTGGGCGACACGCATGTCCGCCTCGGCCTGATCGGCTTGCAGGCGGGCACCGATGTTTTCCCCGACGTCGATGTCGGCGATATCGATCGAGACGATTTCGAACGCGGTATGGGCATCGAGCCCCTTGGACAGCACGGCACGCGAGACGACGTCCGGGTTCTCCATGACCTCCAGATGCGTGTTGGCCGAGCCGATTGCCGTGATGATCCCCTCGCCGACACGAGCGATGATCGTTTCTTCGGTCGCACCGCCGATGAGCCGTTCGAGATTGGTTCGGACGGTGACTCGGGCACGGACACGGAGTTCGACGCCGTTTTTGGCGATCGCGCTGAGCGTGGTTTTGTGGGACCGTTTCGGATCGGGGCAGTCGATCACTTTCGGATAGACGCTCGTTTGGACGGCATCGAGGACGTCACGGCCGGCTAGGTCGATCG
>JASFHG010000317.1:0-5102 GCA_050123355.1 Planctomycetia bacterium | reverse complement strand
GACGAGCAAGCTCGACGGCTAAAAACGTGATGGAAAATGCGATAAAAACTTCTGCAATCGTGATAATTACAACCGGACCTCGACCCCCTTGAGTTTTTCCTTGACGCCGGCGATGTCGTCGCGGCAGCTCATGTCGAGAACCGGAGCGGCGACGGCGGCCGCTTTATAGACCTCGCCGGAGACCGTCATCGAGTGGTTGACCGCGTCGGGCAGCTCGTACTCGCCACGCGGCGAAGGCTCGATCGCTCGGCACGAATCGAAGATCGAACCGGGCAACTGCCAGCAGTTCATGCTGATCCAGAGCGGACGGGGAAGACTGTCGAGCGTCTCTTGGCTCGGCTTCTCGATAATGCGGACCAGGTTGCCGTCTTCGAGCTCGGCGACCGCAAACGCGGCCAGACGATCGGCCGGGATGTTGCTGCCGGCGATCATCGCCTCGGAGTCGAACAGGCCGACGCCCGCTCCACCCGCCTCGCGCAACGTGCGAAGCACTTCGACCGGGTAGTAGTTATCCGAGTTGAGCACGGCGATCGGGTCGCCCGCCGAAAACGCCTCGGCGGCGAGCACGGCATCGGCCGTCCCCTTGGGTTCTTCTTGGATCGCGAACTCGACGGAAAGCCGATCGAGCTCCACTTCGTTCCCGTAATAGTTCCGGATCGCGTCATGGTCAGGCCCGATCACCAGACAAACCTGTCGATAGCCGGCATCGGCCAGGGCCGAGAGGACATAGTCGAGAAAGGGCCGCCCGATCGGGATCAGGGCCTTGACACCGGAATCGGCCACGGCCGCCTGATCCTCATCCAAATCGGCCGAATCGGCCTGTTTTCGCATCCGCGTCCCCAGCCCTCGGGCCAGAATCACGGCTTTATCGGTAATTTTCCGTTCCATAATCGCGATTTTCCTGTTATATTGGAGCTGTTCATCTGATAAAAAGACTATACGAGTGTTTCCATTATAGCCTCGGCCCTGTCGGGGGGGAAGAGGCGAAGCACTCATTATGACAAGACGCCGTCACCCTCGACAAAAGTAGAACTGGAACAGGACTTTCCGATGGGTAAAGAAAAGTTTTCGTGCCCCCATTGTGGCTTACTCTACAATTTTCGTCCCGACTGGGCCGGCCAGAAGGCGAAGTGTAAATGCTGCAAGAACGTCTTCACCGTCCCGGACCAACCCACGACGATCCAGCGAGACTCCAAGGCGACATCCTCTTCGTCAAAGAAGGAGGCCCCGCCCGAAGCGAAAATTGTTGTCGACGACACGCCCATCGCGCCCCAGGCACCGCCGACGCCGCCCGAAGCAAAGCTACTTCCTCAAGCACCGCTCGTCATGGATGCCGAATCGGCCATTCTCGATCCGATCGACGAACCGGCTGCCGCGCCAACACCGACATCCCCCACCGGCCCCCCCCCGGCTTTGATCCAGGACACGTATCAAATCGAATCCCCGTCAAACGCCGGTGCCGACTCCATTCCCTTCAACGACCCCCTGGCCAACTACGCCCCACCCGGCGCGAGCCAAAGCGATCCCTTCGCCGCAGCCAGCGGTCCGGCGCTCCAATCCCCCAAGCCAAAAAAGATGAAAAAACGATCGGCCGGCGGTGGCAGCGGTGTTTCGATCACCAAATACCTGCTCAGTCGCCCGCTGGCATGTATCCTGTTTTTATTGAACACAGGCCTCGTACTTGCGATCCTTCTCAGCGGAAATCCGCTTCTCTCTTTTAATGTCAACACCACCATAACCATCTGCGTCAATTATTTTATAATCTATGTTGGCATACGTTCTGATCGAGGCGAAGCAATCAACCCGGTACTGATCAAAGCAGCGATGGGTATATGCCTTCTCTATGCCTTGTATCTTCTTGGATCAGGTCTAGTCGCCATGAGCAACGTTGGCGATTATGTTCACCCTAACGCCAAAGATCGAGACAACGTGATCGCTGCTCTGAGAATAGCCACGATCATTGGTACTATCGTCGCCCTTGTGGTCTACGGCGTTATTGTCGGTATTTATTATTTACTTATGCGATTTTTCGGATTTTACCGCACCAGTGCCGTACTCAGTTGCATAGGACTTTCGCTTACTTTGTTGCTGTCGATGGCGTTATCCGGGGTTGCCGATAAAATCCAGGAACAGGAAAACGACCAGGAAGTCGCAAAAAACGAACATAAAAACAAATATTTCAAAGGCGGACCATCCAAGGAGGATATGGAAAAAGAGGCGAAGCGACTACAAGAACAGTTTTCGAGTCAAAACAACCACGATCCGTTCGGAAAAGAAGAGCCCAATCCGTCGGGTCACAACCCGTTCGAGTCGACCACCAACGACCCGAGCTCCTCGAACTCCAAGCCAAAGAATCCCTTTGAGGAAGCGAATCCGGATCCTTCGAGCTCCAAGCCGAAAAACCCGTTCGAAGCAACCACCCCCGAAACTTCTAATACCCCGAGCGAAAACCCGTTCAGGACAGGCGACACGCCCAACCCGTCTACGAACACCCCGGCGAACGACAATCCGTTCTATACTCCCGGCTCCAACCACCTCCAATATCCGACGACCAACACGCCGACGACCAATCCATACAACACCCCCAACAACACTCCGACGACCCAACCGCCTGTCCCCGACCCGGCTCCGAGCGAACCCGCTCCGGCTGCCAGCGGCGTAGGAAGCGTGTCGATCGACGAGCTCCTGGACAAGCTCAACCAGGGCTCACCAACCCATACCAAACGGCTCCTCAAGGCGATCTCCCACCATACGCCCGACGATAAAAAACGAGAGGCCGTTTGCCGAGCCATGCTCAAATTGCTGAAAAACAAACGTTACGCGTTCGCGGAAAAAGAGACCATCGAAACGCTCTCGCAATGGTGGACTTCCAAAGTATCCGAAGATGTTGCCAAGATCGTCAAACAGTCGACCGACTTCGACGACATCGAAAAGGTCAAACGACTCGCCACGATCCCCGACGACAAGGTCGCCAAAGCGGTAGTCGAACTTTGGACCACCACCAACACGTTCTTTCTCAACGACGCCATTCCACCCCTCGACGAGCGGGCGGAAGAGCCGCTCTGGAACGTGCTCAACTCGTCCGACGCTCAACTTCGGGCCAAAGCGTGTGAGTTCCTGGGTCGGCAAGGCACTTCCAAAAGCCTCTCGAAGCTGCGAAAACTCGTCAACGATAAAGATCGCTCCGTCTCCCTGGCCGCAAAGAAAGCGATTGAAAAGCTAAGCCAGTAATGAAGTATTTTTCACACCCAAGCCGGAATTGGACCGCGAAGCGTGTCCTATTCCGGATCCGGAATAGGAACTAACGTTCCAATTCCGGCTTGACGATCTAACTTAAATACCTGAGACAAGAATCATCCCCTCACTTTTCCCCGATTCGACCGTGGAGATAGATGTCCGAATCGAGGGTCTCGATCGTGGGCCGGATGACGTGAAGGGCATCGGACATCTGCGCGATCCCCAACGCTCCGGCCGGTGTTGGCGATGCTTTTCCGCCGACCAATTTGGGAGCGATAAAGACATGGACCTCGTCCACCGCACGAACGTCGAGCAAGGTGCCGACCACCTCGCCACCCCCTTCAACCAGCAGATTCGTCATCCGGCGGCGGCCCAGCTCGTCGAGCAAGGATTCCAGCCGAGCGGAACGATCGCTTCCCCGACAGCAAAAGACTTCAGCACCCGCCTTTTCCAAGCGTTGAATCGACTCGCCGGACGCCTCCTCGGAAACGGCCACCAGAAGCGGCAACTCGGAGGCGGTCTGAACCAAACGGCTCTCGAGCGACAGCTCGGCACGCGAGTCGAGCACGATCCTCAACGGCACGCGTTTCGGCACCTGGCCGGCGGGCAACCGGACCGTCAATTCGGGGTCGTCACATCGAGCGGTCCCGCTTCCGACCAAGATCGCATCCACCCGGCCGCGTAACCGATGGACAACCTCGCGAGATTTCTCGCCCGAGATCCAGCGGCTCGACCCGGTTCGGGTCGCCGTCTTGCCACAAAGCGTCATCGCCCATTTCGCAATCACCCAAGGCCGCCCCGACTCGACCAATTTGAGATAAGGCCGGTTCAACTCGCGGGCCTCCGATTCCATCAGCCCGACGTCGGTCGTGATACCGGCCGCTTCGAGAAGTTTCAGACCTCCGCCGTCCACCTGAGGAAAGGGATCTCGCATCGCAATGACCACCCGACGGATCCCGGCTTGGATAATCGCCTCGGTGCAGGGGGGAGTCTTGCCTTGATGGCAACACGGCTCGAGTGTCACGTACATGGTCGCCCCGGCCGCACGCCCGTCGGCCATCGAGAGCGCCTCGATCTCGGCATGGGGCCCGCCAAACTGTCGATGCCACCCTTCGGCAATCGCCTCGGCACCCCGCGCAATCACGCATCCGACCATCGGATTGGGCTCGACGGTTCCTTCTCCCTGTCGGGCCAACTCGACGGCCCGGGCCATGTGAAAACGGTCTATATCAGAAAACATGCTTTCATTTTAACCGAGATTGAAAAACCGGAACAGGGACTCACCCAAACCCCGGGCCAATAGGTTATTCGGTTTGTTAGCCCCGTCGCCTGCGACGGGATTTATAGTATTTCCGGCCGCAGGCGGCCGGGCTAACCTCTACAAAAAGAGCTGGGGAATAGGTTTCAGAAAAACGGGCAAAAATTCCGCACCATGCGACAACTTCTACCAAGAGCACATCATCTCTGGATGGCTTTGCTTGACAGACGCGACGTGGCTGATGAGTTCCTTGACCTTGATCGGCTTGGAAATGTAATCGTCGCAGCCCGCATCGAGACATTTCTGACGATCGTGTTCCATGGCATGGGCCGTCAGCGCGAAGATCGGCATCGTGTGCCCCGCCTGGCGGATCTTGCGAGTAGCCGTATAGCCGTCCATGATCGGCATCTGCATATCCATGAGAATAACATCGTATGGATCTGCTTTTCGCACCGTCAGATCAACCAGATCACAGGCCTCTTGTCCATTCTCGGCCGTCACTACATTGGCACCCGCCTTGCGAAGCACCAGGGCAACGAGCCGCTGGTTATCGAGGCCATCTTCGACCAAGAGGATATTCATGCCATCCAATCGGCTCTCTCCCAAC
>JASFHG010000316.1:0-5108 GCA_050123355.1 Planctomycetia bacterium | reverse complement strand
GGCCGCGACCGAATGCCGGTCATAGCTGCTTGCCTGTTTGCACGTATAAGCAGGCGACGGGAAATTGGCCAACGTCGAACGGTCGACCATCTCGTCCAACAGTGAATCGAACGTGATCGTCTGCGCAAACACCGCTCCGGTCGTCGACAAAAAGACGATCGCGGCGAGCATCATCGTGAAGAATTTGTAGTTTCTCATGTTTCATTTCTCCTAAGATAAAAACGGCCTCTGTAGGTCAGGGCTTGCCCTGACGCAGGCTTACGGACAAAACGTAAAAACAACAGCAGTAACACAACCGCCTTACTTCGTCAGGGTGAACCCTGACCTACATTACTTTTTCTTGGTTTTCTTCTCCGGTTTGGGAGTTTTATACTTCACCGGCTGCTTGGCTTCTTCGGGCATGGGGCCATAGTTGGCCTTCGCCCCGGGTCGGCCATACCAGTAGGTCGCCGCGGCATAATTCAATATGGACGGCTTCCAAGTCCAGACCTCCATATCCATGTGATACGAGGTAGTGAACGGAATCCCGTCGAGCAACCGCACGCGGGTGTTGGTCGTGTTGCCTTTGTACCCGTCGACCGTCTCGGAACGCGGCTGGGCATGGAACGGCGACTCGAAAAAGTCCTGCTTCCCCCAGGCGTACCCATAATAATCTTCGGTGCCGGTACCGAAGTGCGACGGGAACTTCTCGCCATCGACAAAAATCTTCTCGTCCCCTTCGCCCCACCAACGATCGGCGCTGTTCCAGATCGCCAGCGTATCGCCGACATAGACGCCCTTTCCGTCGATCGTCACGAAATTCCAGTCGTAGGAGCTGATCTTTTTCTTCGGCCCGTTCCCTTTCGACTTCAATCCTCGCTCCTGTCGCCAGGTAGTGTGAAAGTACATCGAACGGTCGGTCCAAGTCCAATCACAATGATCTATCTGAGCCGTAAACGAAACTTTCTCTTTGCTAAGGTTCTCCAACGAAAAGATACACATCTTCTGATAAGGCATAATCCACCAGCAGGTCATCGTGCCGTCTTTTTCGATCTGTCGATACCAGCCCTTATACGGATTAACCCCAACGCCGCTTCCGAAAAAGTCGCTAAGCGGGCACCAAATCGTCTGCTGGTCGTCAAAGGTTCCTTTGAGAACCACCGATCGGGCCACTTGGGGAAGGTCTTTGGTATCGATATCGAGTTTGATCGACACTTTACAAACCGCTCCCGGCCCTCGGGTCGCAGCAAGTACAATAGTATTCCTTGGCGTCAGTCCATTGCCGGTACATTCGTCACGCTTGCCCGACGTCGGCTGCAACGATGCGTCGGCCGGGTCGAGAAGCTGTTCTTGGACCTTCTCGAGCTTCGCCTTCGCATCGGCGATCGTCGATTTGGTAAAACTCTCGACCTTCGTGTCGGCCGGATAGGTGCGGTAGTTGATTTGATAGTAAAGGAGATCTTTTCGATCCTTGGTCTCGTTATAGTGGGGGCGGTCGAACGTCACCTTGCAACTTTTAGCGTAAGGGATCGGCAGGTAGAGGTTCCCACCTCGAGCACGAACGGCCGAAAGGGGTGGCCCTACCAGAGCGGTGCCGCCGACCAGATCGTTCACCTTCGCCGTGACAACCGGCTCGGTCGCGCCGTCGATGTAGATACGGATGTTGCCGACGCACTTATTGTTCGTGACCCACCATCGGACCATCGCCCCGGGCCCCTTCGCGTCCATCAGGACCCATTCCTTGCGGCCCTGATTTTCTTCGCTTCGGATGAATTGAGATCGGTCCCGGTTGGCAAACCAGCCCGGCTTGTCCGGAGCGACCGAATGTCGATCGTAGCTGCTCGCCTGTTTACAGATATAAGCCGGGGAGGGAAAGCTGGCCACGGCGGTCCGATCGACCATCTCGTCCAACAGTGAATCAAAGGTAACGGTCTGAGCAAAAGCCGATCCGGTGGCCGACAGCACAAAAAAAACGGCCAGCGATAGGGCGAGTAGCTGGTAGATTCTCATTTTATCCTGCGAATTCTCTAGGGGGTAGAAAGGTGGGATGGAAATGGCAAGGAATTCGAAACAAGCCTAGATCGCTTGCTAGCGACCTATTCGATCTTCTCCGGTAGAGCTGTACTATACCACAATCAGGGGACCGGGTCAATTATCTCACCGTGCATAAAGATGCATTTTTCAAGAGAAATCGGGCAAGGGTTTTGCTGGAAACGCCGGTATGCAGAAAGAATCTCTTGTTTTTTAGCCGTCGAGCTTGCTCGTCGTTTTGAAGTGTGCACTCGCGTCAAGCGACAAGCAAGCTCGACAGCTAAAAGATGTTCGGCAACATGACTACTTTTTCTTCTTCAGCTCAAGCCGATCGATGCCGAACATGTATTTTTTGATGGCATTGGGATTGGCACCAATGATCTCGACCGTCAGGTTATGGTCCCCCTTGGTGAAGTGGCTCGAATCGATCGTGATCGGCCCGGTGTGGTGGACCGTATTCCCGTAGAGATCGACCGGCAGGCCGACTTTTTTTCCGTCGACGTAGAATTGAACGATGCCATAGTCGGGGGCCCGTGCCAAACAGACCGTCAAATCATAATCACCTTCTGCTTTGACCCGAAAACAAAGTTCCAGCTTGTCGCCCGGCTGCCCTTCCGTCCACCAAAGATGACGACCACCGATCCAACCCGGTCCGTGATGCCCGATTTTCTTGACCACTAAATTCGTCTTCTCGGCAAACCGCTTGATCCAAAAGCCACGGATACGAGCAACCTCGACCGACTTCTGCTCGGTCTTTTTCCTAATCGGGGCAGATGCTTCCTCGAGCTGAGGGCCATAGTTCCCCTTCGCACCAGGACGACCATACCAATAGGTCGCCACGGCATAATCGACCGTGGTTTTGGCCCAGTGCCAGATCTCCATGTCGATCTTGTACGACTTGGTGAACGGGATGTCGTCAAGCAAACGAACACGAGTGTTGGTAATGTTCCCGAAATTCCTTGGGCCATCCGCTCTCGGCTGGGCATGGAACGGGGAATCGAAAAATTCGTGATCGCCCCAAGCATAACCATAATAATCTTCGGTGCCGGTCCCAAAATGCGACGGGAATTTCTCGCCATCGACGTAGATCTTTTCGTCCCCTTCACCCCACCAACTTTTGCTGTCGTTGAACAAAGCCAACGTATCGCCAACATAAACTCCACGGCCCTCGACAGTCAAATAGTTCCAATCGACCGCATGATCTCCCGGATTTTTTCGACCGTTGCCCGGCGTTTCGATATTGCGCTGCTGACGCCAACTGGTATGGAAATACATCGAATGATCGGTCCATTCCCACGAACAGGCCGCCACACGAGCAATCACCGAAACCGGCTTTTTGCCCAAATTGTCCAACGAAATCTCACACGATTCCTTATACGGCATAACCCAACGACAGGTCATCGTGCCATCTTTTTCCACTTGACGATACCAACCCTTGTACGGATTCAAACCGACGCCGCAACCAAAAAAATCGCCAAGCGGGCACCAGATCGTCTGCTGACCGTCGAACGTCGCCTTGATGACCGTCGATCGAAGCACCTGATCGAGATTTTTCAAACTCGGATCCACCTTGAACGAAATCTTCGCAATCGCGCCAGCCCCCTTGAACTGAACAAGTGAAACCGTCTTCCCTGGCTTGCAATCAACACCTTTCGAGACAAATTTCCGAAGCGTGCCTGGCATGACCAATTCCGGGTTTGAAAGCTTCTTCTGAACCGAATCGATCTTTGCCTTCGAGTCGACGATCGTCGAGCCGGTAAAACTCTCTACCTTCGTTCCGGCCGGATAGTCGCGGTAGTTAATCTGATAGTAAAACCGATCTTTATGCTCCTTGGTCTCGTTAAAATTAAGCCCTTCGTAAGTAATCTTGCAACGCTTCGCATAAGGGATCGGCAAAAAAAGATTTCGACCTCGACCTCGAATCCCGCACAGCGGCTCCCCGACCATGGCATCTCCGCCAAAGAAATCGTCGATCTTTCCCTCCACGGTCGGCTCGGTCGCACCGTCGATATAAAGACGCAACGTGCCTGGATTGTTCTTATGGGTTACCCACCATCGAACGATCGCCCCCGGGCCCTTAACGTCCATGATGACCAACTCTTTCCGACCCTGCTTCTCTTCGGTACGCAAGAAGATCGAGTTGTCGATATTGGCAAACCAACCGGGCTTGTCGGGAGAAACGGACCGTCGATCATAGCTGCTGGCCTGTTTGCATGTATAGGCGGGCGAAGGAAAACTAGCCAACTTCGCGCGATCGACCATCTCGTCGAGTAACGAATCAAAGGTAACCGTTTGCGAAACAGCCATCCCGGCCGCCGCATTCACGACAAGCGTCATAAAAGTCAGCAATAAAAAAAACCGTCGCTGGTTTTTTTTCATATCTCCTCCAAAGGTAGGTAAAACAAACCGTCAAGCAGAACGCACATTGAGAGAACCGTTGCTTCTGATGGAAGCAAAGGATCGTTATGCGGGCATATATAGCTTATCCACGACGCCCCGTAAGCTATAAATTGCTCGAAGATATTTTAAAGGAACAGGGCCCATTATTGGAGCCCCACCTACGGAAAAATATTCCCACAGATCAAATTTGAATAAAAATCCTCTCAAACGCAATGAACCCCGCGCCGGCCATAAGATGCCTGCCAAATCGCATGGCTGCCTGCTCCGGCCCGAAGTTCATCGCGTTATTCTCTTATTATTGAGGTCTGCATTGCTAATAAACCGCTCTGCGGCCAGAAATCCAGCAAACCCGGCTGGAACAGCCGCGTTTGCGATCGCACAACAATCATTAAATACATCGGGATCAATAATAAGTTCGGTGGCAAGCAAGGGCTTTTGCGGCCTTTGCCGACCCTGGACAAAACTGCCCCTAAACTCCAGGTCCTGCAAGTCGTAGATGACAATTGGCGGATGCCATTTACTGTCTACCTAAAAACCGGGAGCTAGTTTTCTGCCCCAGGAAGCAAAAATTACGCAAAAGTGGAATCCAAGCTTGCTCACCGAACATCTTTCTACCATAAAGACTGCAAACCCTATGTTCAAGCCTTTATTTCGTGCTGAATGCGCAAAAAAAACTTCGTTTTGCGACATGCGCGGAT
>JASFHG010000315.1:0-5119 GCA_050123355.1 Planctomycetia bacterium | reverse complement strand
GATCTGGCAGCAAAACCGGTATTACGAGAGGCATTTGGCTGTTCATCACCCGAAGAATTTGGAATCATAGGAGGGCCACCGTGCCCCGATTTCAGCGCCGGGGGAACCCACGCTGGTGGCCGCGGTCCCAACGGAAAACTGACCAGTGTCTATGTTGACATGATTTGTAAATTAAAACCCGCGTTTTTTGTTATCGAAAACGTATCAGGTCTCTACCGGTTCCAAAAACACAGAAAATTCCTCGAAAAAAAGATATCCCAATTGCAAAGTTACGGATACGCTGTAGATTGCCGGATCCTTAACGCTTTAGAATTTGGCGTTCCTCAAAATCGTGAGCGACTTTTTGTTATTGGATATAAGCGAAGTATCGCTCAGCGCGCAGTGGGCCGGAAATTAAAACCCAATGAACGGGACTGGTTCACTTGGCCTTTTATCGAAGCTTACTCTGGAGCAAAGCACCTGCCCTGGCCAAAAACTTCGCCTTTTGGCAAAACACCGAAGAAACCCCCCGAAATTCCTCTCGAACTTTGCGTCTATTCGGCGCTTTGGAGTGACGGCAATCCAGAAAAAATTGCTAATGGCTGCGAGTTTTTCGAACCACATTCCCACCGGTTCAAGGAAATCGCTGAAGGGGATGTTGCTCGCAAATCGTTCAAGCGGCTCCACAGATACCGTTTCAGTCCAACTGCCTGGTATGGAAATCAAGAAGTTCACCTGCATCCTTGGAAACCGAGAAGACTTTCGGTGCGAGAAGCGTTGCGCATTCAATCGGTACCGGATGAGTATAAAATGCCGGCAGAACTCACGCTTTCAGCAAAGTTTAAAATGATTTGTAATGGTGTCCCATCCAAAATGGCCTTCTATCTTGCCAGTAGCATGAAAGAATTCTATCTGCGAGGGCGAAAATGAAAAGCAACAAGTCTAGTCGACGCTTTTCGAAGCATGTCGCTCCCGTTGCAGCCATTCTGAGTCAAGCATACAACGACTACTGCCACGGCAACAAATCCAATCCACTGCACGAATTGCTGTATATACTTTGCAGCTTGCAAACGAATGAAACCCTCTATAAATCCACTTACAAGCGACTCCGCACTTCGTTTCCCAAGATAGAAGATCTCGCGAATGCAAAGGAACGTGAAATAGCAGCAACAATAGAGATAGGGGGGCTCTCGCGGCAAAAAGCAAAAGTGATCAAACAAATCCTTACAAAACTGGATGCCGATTTTGGAAAGCCAACTTTATCACCGTTACAGGAATTTGATGATACAGATTGCGAAGCCTACTTGCTTTCACTTCCAGGAATAGGCAAAAAAACCGCTCGATGTGTCATGATGTATTCACTTAGACGGGAAGTTTTTCCGGTAGATTCCAATTGTTGGAGAATTTGTCGGCGGCTGGGATGGGTAAGAGCTACACGTCCTGACAAGTCGTGCTCTCCAAGAGACATGGATCGTCTACAACTACATATTCCTCCACATCTACGCTTTACTCTTCACGTGAATATGGTATCTCATGGACGAGCATACTGCCTGCCATCACGTCCAATGTGCGAGGCATGTTGTATCCGCGGGTACTGCAAGTATTCTTAAGCTGGAAGTATCGATCCAGTTTCTCCAGATGCCTTTTTAAGAACACTCCATGTAACAGTTGTCTAACTTCGGTGACGATTAGAACAAAGAATGGTGTGTTTTCTGCGGTGGTCTTGGAGAAACTCGCGACCATGTGCCACCACGAGTTTTCTTGACGAGCCCTATCCGGCAATCCGTAAGGCCGCAACGGTGTTTTTTGAAGGGCATTGCACCAATTTGGTGCCCTTGTTTTTTGGTGATGTTTTAAGGTGGTGTTGGGTAGATGGTTGCGTCGAGTGAGCTATGGATTCCTTGTCCAGAGGTCGCAGGTATAGTTTCCATTTCTAAGAACCTTGACATCACCATTCTGATTTTCATAATGAAGTTCACAACGGCAGGTGGTACTGTAGGATCAAGACTCCCGATCCGTAGCGAGATCCCCACCTGCCGTTTTTTTTGGGTGCTCTATATAGAGTATGGACAAAAAGATCTCGCTAAGGTAATGTCCTCACGCGAAGTCTCATGGTATACCAATCTGGTATTGTTTCGCCAAATGATCTCTAATGCCGATAAAAAGCGACTGACCGCACAGTTTTTGATTAGCCAAAAACTGTGCGGTCAGGGGGGTATTGCATGGGCGTTTTTCTGTGCCGCAATAACCAAAGCGATATTGTCATGGTTTTGGTCATGTGAATTTTTTAAGTTTTTAATTAAAAACTATTGCAATCAGATAGCAAAAGTCGTAAAATCCTCTCCTTATGGGGCAAGGTCTCATTCTACGATGCCTTGTGCTCCCTTTTTGAAAATAAACCCTGAAACTGCAACTACCGAAACTACAGGGAGTTACTGTCATGGCTAGGTCCTCGCGATTGTGGGATAATATTGTTTCTCGTTTGGAAAAGTCTTCTCGAAAGCTTGTCGAGCGTCGCAAGCGTCTTAGCGAAATCAAGTCGCGTCATCTTCAGTTAGAGCAATGCGAAAATCGATTGCTTCTGAGTATCGTTCCGCTTATTGGACCGGATGGCGTGCTTGAAGGGGAAGAGTTTACGCTGACCGCGGATGTGGATTTGGCATCTTCTGAGACGGTAACCGAATGGACAATCGATTGGGGAGATGGAACGACTCCTCAGGAAATCTCTGCACCGGAAAGCGGTTCTTATCCGCTCGTATGGAGCGAAAACGTCACACAAGTCGACGACAATACGTGGACTTTTACTTACACGTATTCCGATGGCGACGATGATCATTACATCGATCTCGACGCGGATGTTTTTAACGGCTTTTCAACAACAACCGAAAGCATTTATTATCCCCATCTCCCTGGCGATGCCGATCTGGACGGCGATGTTGATGGGGACGATGAAGATATTGTTACGGAAAACACAGGAATTGAAAAAGACGCTACTTGGAGGGTAGGCGACTTTGATGGTGATGGAGACGTTGACGCTAGTGATTACGGTATTTGGGACAATAATTCAGGTGCAACCAGATTAAACACTGCGGGGCTTGAGGTTTATGATGTCCCGCCGACATTCACGGTTTCTGGCGATCTCTTCTTGCCGGCAGGTGTGGCTCACACAGTCACTTTTTCTGTAGATGATCCGGGAGATGACGAGATTACCAGCTTAACGGTTTACTGGGGGGATGGAGGTCATACGAGTGGTTCGAGTGGGAGCTGGGGAGATCTCACTTATGATTCTGAAAACAACACTTGGACTGCAACACACACCTATACCGGCAGTGATCGTTGGCTCAATAATATTTCTATTCAAGCAGTAGATAGTGACAGCGGCTTTGTAAGCTCGCTTAGCTATCAAGGGAGTCTCGTCGTTTCGACCCCTGTCGATGAATCGGACGATGGTGATTACAGCGATGGTGATCTCAGTCTGCGTGAAGCACTCGGTCTTGCCTATTGCCACCAAGGCGTAGAAACGATCACGTTCGATCTCAGTAGCCCGTATACTATCACGCTTAATAGCAGTCTTGAAATCGATAGCGATGTCATCATCGAAGGTTCCGCCACCAACACGCCCATCATTGATGCAAATAACAACCGTGCGTTTTTGATAAATACTGCCGGTGTTGAGGCGACTATTTCCGACATGACGATCACGGGCGGCTCGGCGTCCAGTGGCGGTGGAATTTTTGTCGACAATGCAACGTTGAATCTATCTGGCCTCACCTTTGAAGATAATACAGCGACCAACTATGGCGGTGCCATTTATGGAGCTAACTCTAGCGTTATCAATATTTCCGACTCCACCTTCAACCTGAACGAGACGACTAACTATTACGGCGGTGGAGTTTATGCGACCGGTTCCGGCACGGAGATCAATATTACCGGTTCTACCTTTACGGAAAATACGGCAGGAGCAAGTAGTGGTAATGGTTATGGCGGTGGCTTGGCGGTGTATTATGGTGCAACCGGATCTATTTCCAATACTACTTTTTCCAGCAACGATGCCAGCTATAGTGGTGGTGGGATTGCGGTCTACAATGCTGAAGCCACTGTCACAATTGCAGATTCCGATTTTACCGGAAACGAGGCCGGTGCAAATGGTGGAGGGCTTTATTCAAGCGGTTCGCAGATAACCATATCGGATGGCTCGACGTTTACCGGTAATGTGGCAGGAAACTATGGTGGCGGTATTTCTGGAGCCACTTCCAGTATCGTCAACATCTCGAACACCACTTTCTATCAGAACGAGACGACCAACTATTACGGCGGTGGAGTTTATGCGACCGGTTCCGGCACGGAGATCCATATCGCCGGATCCTCTTTTACCGAAAACCGAGCAGGATTCGGTGGTGTCGGTGGCGGTGGTTATGGTGGTGGCGTGGCGGTGTATTATGGCGCAACCGGATCGATTTCCAGTACCACTTTCTCCGACAACGAGGCCGAGTACAGCGGTGGCGGGCTTGCTGTTTACAATGCTGAATCCAACGTCACGGTGGCAAATTCCGATTTTATCGGAAACGAGGCCATCGCAAATGGTGGAGGGATCTATGTGAGAACTTCTTTGCTGACCATATCGGATGGCTCTACGTTTACCGGTAATGTAGCAGGAAACTACGGTGGTGGTATTCTTGGATCCACTTCCAGCGTGGTCAATATTTCCGATACCACCTTCGATCAAAACGAAGCAACCAACCATCACGGTGGCGGAATTTATGCGACAAGTTCCAGTATCTTTAACATTACCGGCTCCACTTTCACGGGCAATAAAGCAGCTCCCAATATTACGAATGCCGGCTATGGCGGCGGGCTCTATGTGATCAGCAGTGCAGACGTCACGGTTACCGGATCCACTTTCACTGGAAATACGGCATCGAATCGAGGTGGAGGGGTAACGGTCTACGATGCGGATGTAACGATCTCAAATACGCTTTTTGACAGCAATGTCGCTGATTACGGTGGTGGCGGTGTCTATGCGCAGCACGCCGCTACTGCCGACATCGAGGACTCCACCTTCATAGACAACGAAGCGGGCTTGGGAGGCGGTCTCCTTTCCTGGGGAAGTGTTGTGATAAGCATCACAAATTCCGATTTC
>JASFHG010000314.1:0-5129 GCA_050123355.1 Planctomycetia bacterium | reverse complement strand
TATACGGTATACGATGGCTCGCTGAACTCGCAAACGGTCACGGTAACCGTCCACGTCACGGGCTTCCAAAACACCGCTCCGCAGTTGGACAGCCCGATTGCAGACATGACACTTGCCGACGGCGATGCTCAACCGAGCAACATTGATTTGACAAACGTCTTCAGCGACATCGATGGCCATAACTTGGAATTCACGGCCTCCAGCTCCAATACCGAGCTCGTGAATGTTCAGATTGTCAACGGCACGGAACTGCAAGTCACCTATGTCGGTTATTCGGCCAATCAAGACCGTACACCGGCCGTGATTACCGTTACCGCAACAGAAACCGATAGCGGCGAAGCGCTCAGCGTTGATGACGAATTCACGGTTACGGTCACGCCGGAACAACCGATGGGCTTCTACTTGGTCGCTCTCGATACCGCAACCGACGCGACCACCGCCGAAGCGACGACCACACTCCCCACCTCGATCACCACCGCCGATGTAGGAAGCTCGTATGTGGTTGAAATCTGGATTATGAACACCTATCCGCACGGTGCCACAGGTGTTGCCGGTGCTCAAGGCGACCTTGGATTTGACAACTCGCTCGGTTCGGCAACCTCATTAAGCCACGAAGGCCTGTATGATCTGGCCGAACAAGGGACTATCGATAACGGCATCGGAGAAATCACCGATTTTGGTGGTGCCTCGCTTGAAAATGGTGCAGGCCTGACGCCCAACTACTCTCGACTTGGCTACGTCGTGTTTAATGCGTCGGACGAAGGCACTCAAGACTTCACGTTCAATCTCGACACGGCCAGCTTGATCGGCGGCGGCACCTTCGACGAAAGTCAATTCGACATTGAAGAAGTTTCTGTCGAGCATCAGATCTCCGACGACTTGTATACCTTTAGCTCGAGTACTTCCACGCTCATTACGATTTCGGGCATGATTGGTGGCGAAGAACTGAGCGCTGCTCCTACCGACGCTGACAAGAGCGGTATCGTCGTTGGGAACCAAGTCGTTGCACTCGACGATTATGACAATCCCACCACGATTACCTTTGTCTCCGGCTCACTGGATCCCACCAGTGACACGACCGATATTCGTCCGGGAATCGGTGGCACGGACACCTCTGCTCCCGGTGATTTCGGAATGAGCAACAGCTCTATCGAATTGGCTATCCGAGATTTGGTCCTGGGTCTTTCCAGCACATCGCTTACGCTCACGGCAGGAACTTTGTTCTCGGCTTCCGATATCGATGTTGACTTCAGTCTCGGAACCATCGACTATCTCTTAAGCAACGGCACCGGCAGCACGATCGATCTCACCACCAAAGACGTTACGATTCAAACCGGGAGATCAGGTAACTTGTATGACGTCGACGGCGAGAAATTCATCCTCTATAGCTGCGAATACACGCTCGATCTTAGCGATACCTTTGGAGCGGATAGCTATATCGTCTTCGACCTCACCTTCGAAGTGGTAGAAAATACGGCTTCGATCATGGGTACGGTTGCGGCAGAAGACACGCCTACCGACGTGGCTCTGAGCATCGTGAAAGACCCGACGGAAACCAACGCTCAGGGTGAAGTCACCGCGATTCCGGAAAGCGAAACGTGGATCGACGAATGGGACAGCCATTGGGTCGAGGTTTGGGTCAACACCGAAGAAGGCTCCGGCGTGAATTCGGCCAACGTCAACCTTACTTACAACGCCGAGTACTTCACCGCCACCGAAATCGAATACAGCCCCGCAGTCATTGGCGATTTCTCCGGCGACATCTCGACCGATGGTCTGGTTGCCGGACTGGGCGGTACATTTGATCCTTCCGGCGTCGGAGTCGACGGCTACGTACTGCTTGGCCGGGTGAAGTTCGAATCGCTCGAAAACGACGGTATTGACCTCGATGTGGAAAACTTCGGCAACAAGCCTTATGATCTCAGCCTGGAACTGACCGTCAACGACCTTAAGGTAAACGGCACTCCCGAAGCCACGGTTGGGATCATGCAAATCCCGTCCACGGAACTCTGGGCAATGCCGTATGACATCAACGACGATAATACCATCGACCTGTCGGATGTTCTCGGATTTCTCTCCCTGTTCGACACCAACGTCCTCGACACCGACAATGCCTTGGCACAGGTAGTCGATTACAACAACGACGCAGTGGTCGACCTGTCCGACCTGCTTCACATGCTATCCAACTTCAGAATGACCAAGGGTGCCGGTGGCGACGTTTCCTTCCCCGCCAACTTTACCCAACGGTGGATCGGTAGCGGACTGAGCACGACGGGCGACTCGTCGACCGGTGAACTGCTCGACGCTGCAACCGCAATGTGGCAACAAATGCTCGGCACCGACGCTCCTATTGACATTCAATTGGTCGTCACCGACTTGGGCGACAAACACTTGGCCGAAGCGGAAATTCTCGCGACGGACGAAAACGGCATGCCCATCGCCGGTCGTGTCACGCTCGACGACGATGCTGCCGGGCTCGGTTGGTATAGCCAAACCGATGGCACCCCTGACGCAGCAATGTACGACCTGTATACCGTGATGCTCCACGAAATCGGTCATACGCTCGGCTTCATGGGCACCTACGACGGCTTTGCCACAAACTTCGCGGTTGTCGATGGCGAACTCGCCTTTGTCACCGAAGACCTCTCCGTTACGCTGGACACCCCGGGCAATCACGTTGCCGATCCCAGCTTGAGTGACGACCTGATGAGCAGCACACTCGATCCGGGCGTCCGAAAACTGCCTTCGGAACTCGATGCCCAAATGATCCTCGCCGCCTACGAAGCGGCCGAAGGTGGCGCATCCGGTTTCGCTGCCATCAGCGCCCCGATTACCGGTGGCATGGCTCTGGAAACCGCTTCCATTACCACCGCCGATTTCGACCGACTCGACGGTCCACTGGTCGGTGAAGTCACCTGGGAAAAATTGCTCGCCGATCGTTCCGAAAAGAACGAAGATGAACTTACCGCGACCGACACCCTGTTCGCTTACGAAGTGATCGAGGCTCCGGTAACTTCAACTCAAAACGAGACCGAATCTGAAGACGACTTCACCTTCGAGTTCGTTGACGAAGCCACCACGGACGAAGCGGTCGACAACGCCTTCGACGACTGGAGCGACCTGCTCGGCGAAATCTAAAGCAAATTCCAAGAATAGTTTTAAGGGTAGTTTTACCGGACGTCTCGCGTCTCCCATCGCGGGACGTCCGGGACTGCTTTTTAATAATTCTTTTTTGCATTCTCTACATTCTAAAAACGCCTCTCGATTTCAATCGAGAGGCCGATGATAAGCAACATGCCGCTTCGCATGCCCTACTTCGCGCTTCACCTCACCCGGCTTGGGAAACCGCCCCAGTAAATGATTTCCATTGAAAACGCGGGGCGTTAGGTTAAGGGGATATGCGTCCCGTGACAAACGGCGTAACTGCTACGCAATTTCTGCCTAATGTCACGTCGATCGCACCATCATGGTTGGTTTGATAGACGCAAGCACCCTGTTGTTGATAAGCGGCTTTGGTATCTGAATGTAAATCGCCGGCCCGACTACTGACGATGGCGTGCTCCGGTCGACACCATCGCGCCAGCTCGGCGGGACTGCTATTCCGGCTACCATGGTGCGGGACCAATAGCACATCGCAATCGACCGACCCTTCCGCTAAAAGGGCATTGATCCCGGACAACTGAAGATCACCGGGCAAAAGCATTCGACGCTTCGCATGCTCGACAAGAAGGACCATGCTGTTGGCATTATTGCTCTCCAGTGCATATCGTTTTGCCGGATGGAGCACGTCAATGCAACAATCTTTTCCTATTCTAAGACGGTCTCCTGCCTGGATTTCGCGAACTTCAACCTCCGCCTTATCGATCGCCTGATGCAACGCGGCAAGCATACTGCTGTCAGGCTCGTCGAGAAACATCCGCGGTGGAATATAAACCGTTTTGACATGAAATCGCTCCAGCAGACCAGGCAGTGCATTGTAATGGTCGGCATCCGCATGAGAAAGAAACACGCCGTCAAGTCGCCTTACTCCTCGATCCCAAAGCACGCGGGAAATAGTATCCGCCCCATCACGTCCCGAGGCAAAGCATCCGCAATCGCATAAAATATTCTCGCCCGAAGTGGTCTGGATCAAGGTCGACGACCCGTGACCGACCGCGATGAACGTTGCCCGAAGCTCCTTGGGTGGCGACGCCATCGCCGCGATAAACAGCCCTATCCCTATCCAAGCTATCGGCGCGAACCGGGGCCATCGCGGAAATCCCAATTGTCGAGGCAGGAACAACCCCATGCCGAGCAAAAGATAAAAACCGAGCAGCCACCAATCACACGGCCCGGCTACCCAAAAATGACTCCCCGGCAACTCGGCCGCATGGCTGACGATCCAATCGATGAAATGAAACGCTTGGTTCACGACTCCCGCAAGCACAACCGCCAGCGGCGGGCACAAAATACACACCACTAAAAACAGAAAACCACTTACCAGGGCGATCGTAACCGGTATCCACAGCACGACGTTCATCACCGGCCCGATAGGCGAAATCAGATGGAATCGGGCCATCGTCAACGGCAAGGTAATCAACCAAATTGTCAGGGAGATGAAAATGCAATAGCGAACCGAACGATTCAGCCAAAACCAAAGCCCCTGCCAAGACACGCGATCATCCAGTAAGCGTGGATGGGCATCAACCTGTCGCTCGACAACACGACGCCAAGTAGGAATGAACCACAAAATCGTCGCGACCGCAAGAAATGAAAGCTGAGTTCCTACTTGAAAGAAGCTCGCCGGATTCATGACCATTACGATCAAGCCTGCCGCCGCGAGCGAATTGAAGCCAGGCACATCCCGGTTCAAAAACTGAGATAAACAAAAAACCCAAACAAGAATCGTGGCCCGAATCACGGGCGGCCGTGCATCGGTCAGAATTGCGTAAAATAAAATGATCAGTGCCACCAAAATGGCGCTCTTTGCCGGGCTGACTCGGCAAATTTGAAACAGGAAAAACAAAAACCAAGCCAGCAGACCGACGTGAAGTCCGGAAATGGCCAACAAGTGCATGGTACCGGTCTCGACAAACGCCGACTTCAGCTCCGGATCCAATTCGTTACGCGAGCCGAGCAACATGGCCGAG